>JBBPZF010000419.1:0-2154 GCA_038199105.1 Chitinophagales bacterium
CAGGATATTATTTCCTGCATCGAATTGTTGAAGTCCTTCAAAATCAAAAGCAGTACCTGAGACCTCAAGGATAACGCCATCTTCAACCAGAACGAAAGCATCTCTTTCACCTTTTGGTGTAATTGTTCTCTTACTATGTATCGAAATTTTACTCAATTAGTTTGGTCATTTTGAAATGAATCAATAAAAATAGAAAACAAAATTCTAAATTGTTTCTTTGTTAAACATAGAATACTAATCCTGCATGGTTTTATAAACAGGAATACAGAAATTAATTGTTTACATGCTGCCTGCTATTATTTTTTTCATTCTCTTAATTATCATGGTATTCCTTGTTGTAATGACGTACAGGTTTCGTGCATTTGAAAAGGAGCATCCCGCCAATATTAGTAATGGTGACATTGATGACGAAGAAGGAAAAGAAAGGGTGATACTCTCTAAAGGATTTGTATATGCCGCGCTGGTACTAACGGTCATTGCAATGCTGGTTTGTATATATGTTTTTCTTAAGGGCACTATCTGGGAAGCGCACATGATGGATTGGCTTAACCTTATTATCAGGCTTACGCATATTACGTTTGGCATTGCATGGATCGGCGCTTCGTTTTATTTTGTTTTTCTGGAGAATGCATTGAACAGAACGGAGAATGTGAGAGAGGAACTTGCCGGTAATTTATGGGCAGTCCATGGCGGTGGTTTTTATTATTTGGAAAAATATAAGATCGCACCTAAAACAATTCCCAAGCATTTACACTGGTTTAAATATGAAGCCTACTTCACATGGCTGTCGGGCTTTTGCCTGCTGTTCGTGGTATACTATTTTAATGCAAAAGAATTTTTAATAAACAAAGAAGTGCTTGATATAACTCCTGCAACCGGAATCGTTATCGGAATTGGTTCTTTTATTGCCGGCTGGCTCATCTATGATATTCTGTGTAGAACTGCTTTGGTAAAAAAAGGAGTTTGGTTTGCCCTGTTGGGTTTCATCATCGCAATGGGATTCGCCTGGTTTTATGCGTATATATTTAGCGGCCGTGCAGCATACATTCACTTCGGAGCAATGCTGGGACAATAATGGCTGCCAATGTTTTCTTCGTGATAATCCCGGCACAAAAAGCAATGGTGAAAGCCGCAAAAGAAGCGAAGCCATTGAATCCGGAACTGGGCAAAAATGCAGGACGACGATCATTGCATAATAATTATTTTACGCTTCCGGTTTTGTTTGTGATGATCAGCAATCATTTTCCGGGCACGTATGGAAATAAAAATTCCTGGTTAGTTCTTGCGGCCTTAACGCTGGGAACAGCTGGTGTAAAGCATTATCTCAACCTGAGGGAAAAAGGGCAGCTAAGTATTTGGGTTATGCCTGTTTCAGTTTTAATAATTTTGGCGACTTGCTTCGTTACAGCCCCGCAAAAAAAAACAACTGAATGTAAAGCAGAGATAAGCTTCGCGGAAGTAAATACCATTTTTCAACAACGATGCATAAGTTGCCATTCTTCTCACCCAACAGATAATACCATAAGCGCCGCACCCAATGGCGTAATGTATGATACGCCGGCGGAGATTGTAAAATATAAAGATAAAATTATGCAGCGTGCTGTTGTCACGAAAACAATGCCGCTGAATAACAAAACAAATATGACACAGGACGAGCGTAATGTTCTGCGCTGCTGGATTGACCAGGGAGCAGTGGTGAAGTGAGATAATTTAATCAGCCCAATTTTATTTCCGCAGGTATAATTCTTGCATACTTTTGTTTACAATAATTTCAAGAAAAGAATAATCACCGGAAACAGAAACACACTTGCAAGAACTCACACCTATAAATGAAAATAACCCTGCTGAGCAGCCTGCCGCACACAGGATCAAAAGGCGCCGAAAACACTCTAAGAAAAAAAGTAAGCGTTCAACTAAAATATTAAAATGGATGAAAAACAACCCGATGAGGGTGATTGCTATTTTATGCGGCCTCGTGTTGATTTATATAACTATACTGTTCTTTATATACAGCGCAAAAGAAAAAAAACCAATTAAGCACAGCCAGGTTGGAAGCGACCTTACTTACACCAAGTATTTGTAATAAGAAAAAATCCTCTACTGATTTGTTTTATTTAAACAAGCCTGGAAAGCTAAAGAGTAAAATTTTATAAC
>JBBPZF010000420.1:0-7273 GCA_038199105.1 Chitinophagales bacterium
AATATTTGCCTCAATAGTTTCATTAATACTTTTTGCCCCTAAGCTTCCTCCCATTGCAAACACCGTTTTCTGTCCTTCCTTTAAACCAAAAAATTCAAGGGCTTCCTTTTTAGGAATATTCTTAAAAAAAATATTTCGAACAGGGTTCCCTGTTAGTACAATCTTATCTGAAGGAAAATATTTTTCCATTCCTTCAGATGCTACAAAAATTTTCGCAGCTCTTTTACCCAACATAATATTGCTTCTGCCTGCCAACGAATTGCTTTCGTGGATGAATGTTGGAATTTTCCTAATTTGTGCAAGTCTTAATACAGGAAAGCTTGAGTACCCGCCAACGCCAATAACCGCATCAGGCTTGAATTTTTTCAATACCGAAGTCACCTCAAAAAAACTTTTTACCAGTTTAAGCGGGAGTGAAATATTTTTAATCAAAGAACTTCTATTGTACCCGGCTATGGTTAGACCAACTATATTATAACCTGCTTCCGGAATTTTATCCATTTCCATTTTGCCTTTTGCACCCACAAATAAAATCTCTGCTTCTTCATTCTTTTTTTTAAGCGCATTAGCAATTGCCAATGCGGGGAAAATATGGCCGCCTGTACCGCCACCCGCGATAATAAACCGCACACCATCTTCGGAAACGGGCTTTATATTTTCTATATCAATTATTTTTCCTTTATCCATTTTTCAATACTTCACAATGTGCATTTATTCACTCTCTTCTATTTGTTCTGTCAATAATTCTGATTCCTTTCCTTCCATCTGCTCCACGTTTCTTGCCACACTTAAAATAATTCCGATAGCAAAACAAGTGAACCAAAGGCTGCTGCCACCCATACTAACCAGCGGCAGCGTAACCCCCGTTGTAGGAAAGATGTTTACATTTACCGCCATATTTACCAGCGCCTGTATCACCAATGTAAAGCTTAATGCTATCGCGAGAAATGCCCCAAATGCAAAAGGACATCTCTGAAAGATGCGAATACTTCGGAATAAAAAGAGCAGGTAGATTAAAAGAATAATGATACCGCCAACCAGTCCGTATTCCTCTATAATAATTGCATAAATAAAATCGCTGTATGGATGTGGTAAAAAATTTCTTTGCTCACTCTTTCCCGGCCCTTTGCCAAACCAGCCACCCTTTGCAATAGCAATCTTTGCCTGTTGCACCTGGTAAGTCGCGTCTTCTTTATCAGCATACATAAAGTCTTGTACGCGCTTTACCCATGTTGTCATTCTCCCGAAACCAAAGACTGCAGGAAGCTCCTTAGAAACATGTTGTTCCTTATCGTAATAATGAGATGCAATCATTACCAATATTACAAGCGGAATTAATGCTGTGCCCACCACAAGCAGCAGGTGCCTCACTCTTACCCTACCTATAAACATGAGCATAAGTGCAATGCCTCCAATTAATAATGAAGTCGATAAATTAGCGGGCGCTATCAACGCACAGATAATGAGTACAGGCACTATAAGCGCTAAAAAGCCTTTTTTAAAATCTTTTATATCATTTTGTCTTTTGCTTAGCTGCCTGCTCATATACATGAATAGTGCAAGTTTCGCCAGGTCGGAGGTTTGAAAAGTCATGTTTATTACCGGCAGCTTTATCCACCTGTTTGCTTCGTTAATGCTGCTTCCGAACTTTAATGTGTAAAATAAAAGCGGTATGGAAATCAGAAATAATATAGTGGCGACGCGTGAATAAATTGTATAGTTCACCCTGTGCGCAAAATATATTATAAGAACGCCAAGAGTGATAAATCCTATTTGTTTAAAAAGATAACTCTCGGTGCTTTTATTCATTTTATAAGCAAGTGACCCTACGCTGCTATACACCACCAGGATGCTTACCATAGTGAGCATTATTACTATTGCCCATATTACTTTATCCCCTTTGGTGCGGTTCAATAGGTTTCCTGTAACTGTATGAGCAGTTGATAATTTACCGGATAATATGTTTTTTGAATCGTTCATGGCCTCACCCCAACCCCTCTCCAGGGGAGAGGGAACCGGACTTAAAATGTGAATTTTTTATTATTAGTTTCATAAATCTTTTACAGCTTCTTTAAATTGCTTGCCACGATCCTCATAATTTTTGAACAAGTCGAAACTTGCGCAAGCAGGCGATAGTAGCACAACATCACCTTTATCAGCAAAATGAAAGGCCGCCTGTACTGCATCTTTTGCGCTAGTAGTATTTACCATTAATTCCACTTCATTTCCGAAGGCCTCGTGTATTTTTCTATTGTCTGTACCCATGCACACAATTGCTTTTACCTTTTCTTTTACGAGTTCTTTAATGAATGAATAATCATTGCCTTTGTCCACACCACCAAGTATTAAGATTGTTGGCTTTGTCATGCTCTCCAAAGCATACCAAGTGCTATTGGTATTGGTTGCCTTGCTGTCATTTATAAACTCGACACCTCTTATGGTGACAACGACCTCCATCCGGTGCTCAAGGCTTTGAAACGTTTGCACAGCCACTCTTATTTTTTCTTTACGAATGTCCATCACAACTGCTGAAAGGCCTGCTGCCATTGCGTTGTATTGATTATGCCTCCCTTTCACTGAAAAGTCATCTACGCTCATAGTCATTTCTTCGTTCTGCCATTTTATGTGCATTTCTGCATTTGATATGTACGCGCCTTGTGGTAGTTCTTTGCTCATGCTGTATGGTAATGGGTTGGTCTTGTTTAAAAAATTTTTTAAATATTTTTGGGTTATTTCATCGTCGGCGTTATATATAAATACATCGTTTTCTGATTGGTTCTTTATTATGTTGAATTTGCTTGTGATATAGTTTTCAAATTTGTAATCATACCTATCCAGGTGGTCTTCCGTTATGTTGGTTAACACTGCCACATCGGGCTTAAAAAATTTAATATCATCCAACTGAAAAGAACTTACTTCCAGCACATATACTTTTTTAGGTTCCGTCGCAATTTGCCTGGCAAATGAAAGACCTATATTACCAACCATGGCACAATCCAACCCCGCTTCTTTACAGATATGATATGTCATCGCTGTAGTTGTTGTTTTTCCATTGCTACCAGTTATTGCAATTATTTTACTTTCATTTTTGTGCCTGTATGCAAATTCTATTTCACTTATTATTTCAATTCCTTTTTCTTTTAGCTCTTGTACAATACTGGTTTTTGCCGGAATGCCAGGACTCTTAACCACAATGTCTGCGGCAAAGATTTTATCTTTTGTATGCACACCTTCTTCGAAGTCAATTGCTGCTAAAATGAGTTCATTTTTAAATACAGGATTGATCGTACCTCCATCACTCACAAAAATATCATCCCCCTTTTGCTGTGCCAGCAATGCAGCGCCTATGCCGCTTTCGCCTGCACCGAGTATTACTGTTTTTTTCGTCATCCGTTTTTTTATTTGGCTGGGCCAAAAAAAATTGGTTTTTCAACGGTATGAACCTAATGGGCCAGAATCAGTCTTCACAGGATATGGTTGTATCAATAATTTTCACTTAGCGTTCTATAAACAAAAAGTAGTTTTCATAGAAACAAAATCTAAATATTGAAACACATTCGTTCTATCTTAATTTTAATGTCACCACCGCAAACACAACAGATAAAATAGTAACCACCCAAAAGCGAACAGCTATTTTACTTTCATGATATCCTAACTTTTGATAATGATGATGTAAAGGACTCATTAAAAATACCCGCCTCCCTTCTCCATATTTTCTCTTTGTGTACTTGAAATAACTTACCTGTATAACGACGCTTAGATTCTCCACAAGAAATACAAAACAAAAAATCGGAATCAGCCACTCCTTTCTTACAATAATTGCCAGCGAAGCAATGATACCACCAAGTGCAAGGCTCCCAGTATCGCCCATGAAGACCTGGGCCGGGTATGCGTTGTACCAAAGGAATCCGACGCAACCGCCCACGAAAGCCGCGACGAATATTGAGAGTTCGGTAAGGTTTGGGATATACATGATGTTCAGATAATCCGCGATGCGCACATCCCCACTTACAAAAACAAACACGCCCAAACAGATTCCTATGATTGCACTAACACCTGTAGCAAGGCCGTCGAGCCCATCAGTAATATTAGCCCCGTTAGATACTGATGTTACTATAAGAATTACAATCAGGATATATAATACTGGTGTAAATTTTTCCAAACCCGCCGGCAATAATTTTGCATAATTAAATTCATGGGTCTTTACAAAAGGTATAGTTGTAATAGGCGTTTTTACTGTTACAAAACGATGAAACTTTCCATCCGTGATAACAGTATCTTCCGCGATTTTTTTCTCACCTCTTTGTGGCGTCCATTGATTGCCGTTAGCGTCAGAGATTATTTCTCTTTTCACCACCACATTCTGGTTAAAATATAATGTAGACCCAATGATAATACCAAGCATCACCTGGCCGAAAATTTTAAATCTGCCGGCAAGCCCATCTGCATCGGTTTTCTTATAATCATCGCCTTTTGCCTTCGAAATTCGTTTTGCTTTTATCTTCAAATAGTCGTCAATAAAGCCAATAATACCCAACCATACAGTGCATAAGAGCATTAACCTTATGTATACCTTATCAAGATTTGCCAGCAGCAACGTGGGAATTAATATCGCAAGTAAAATGATGATACCGCCCATAGTAGGCGTACCGGATTTCATTTTTTCGCCTGCTAAACCCAGCTCCCTTACGGATTCGCCTATTTGCTTTTTCTTTAAAACATTAATAAGTCTTTTACCATAAACCGTTGTTATCACCAATGATAATAATACAGCCATCAACACCCTGAAGGTGATAAAATGCATTAGCCCGCTTCCGGGAAACTTTATACCGTTTTTTGTGAACCATTCAAATAGTTGATAGAGCATTTATTATTTTATATTCAAATCATCCTAATCCTTCTTACCTTCCCTTTCCGGAAAGTCATGGACTTTTTTATTTTTCCATTAAATCCATCATCTCTTTTAATACCTGTTTATCATCAAAATCATATTTCACACCTTTTATCTCCTGGTATTTCTCGTGCCCTTTGCCTGCAACCAAAATGATATCCTGCTGCTTAGCCAGGTTTACTGCAGTCTTAATAGCTTCCCGCCGGTCAACAATTGATATATATTTTTTGCGGGCTATTACCGGAACGCCTTGTTCCATATCCTTTATGATCAATGCAGGATCTTCACTTCGCGGATTGTCTGATGTAAAAATTATTTTATCACTGTATTCGCACGCAACCTCAGCCATCACAGGCCTTTTGGTTTTGTCACGATCGCCGCCACAACCAACCACTGTTATTATACTTTCTTCTCCTCCCGCTTTTAAATTTTTTATTGTAGCAAGCACATTTAGCAGAGCATCGGGCGTATGTGCGTAGTCAACTATGCCAATAATTTTTTCTTTTGTGGATGTCATAAAATCAAACCTTCCTTCGGCACCGGTTAAACTACTGAGCACTTGCAGCGACTGCAGCCTATCTTCTCCTAAACATACCGCGGCTCCAAACACGGCTAATAAATTATAAGCGTTGAAAGCACCTATCAGCCGGAAATGAACTTCAATGTCATTAACTAAAATCAACAATCCTAACAGCGAGTTTTCAATAATTTTTCCTTTAAAATCGGCTATGGTTTTAAGGCTATATAGATATTTTTTTGCACGTGTGTTTTGCAGCATTACCGCACCACGTTTATCATCGGCATTACTTAATGCAAATGCAGAAGAAGCCAAATCATCAAAAAATTGTTTTTTTACTTTTATGTATTCATCAAACGTTTTGTGATAATCCAGGTGATCGTGAGTGATGTTGCTGAATATGCCGCCGGCGAAATGCAATCCTGAAATTCTATGCTGGTGTATAGCGTGAGAACTTACTTCCATAAATATGTGTGTACAACCTTCACTCACCATGTTTGCAATCAGCTTATTGAGGCTTATTGCATCTGGAGTAGTATGTGTTGAAGGCAATATTTTTTCGCCTACCTGGTTTTGCACAGTGCTTAGCAGGCCGCATTTATAGTTAAGCGCAGAAAATAATTTGAACAATAAAGTAGCAATGGTGGTTTTACCGTTAGTACCGGTGATGCCTACCAGCTTAATTTTTTCTGATGCGTTTCCGTAAAAATTATGTGCAATGATGCCTGCTGCAATGCTGCTATTTTCAACAACTATGTACTGTACATTCCCGTTTATTTCCTGTGGCAATTCCTCACAAATAATGGCTGAGGCCCCATTCTCTATTGCAACATTTATGAATTGATGGCCATCTGCCGCAGTTCCTCTTATCGCAATAAAACATGCGCCCGGCATCACTTTCCGGGAATCTATCTGTAAATCATTTACTTCAGTAGAAAGATTGCCTGCTACTGAAATGATGTTTACTCTATATAATATTTGATCTAATGATGCCATTAATTCAATTGAATATTTATTGCTTGTCCTCTAATAAAATCTGCATCCTGCACCAACGACTGATGAATTACTTTTCCCCGGCCGGATGCCACTACTTTTAGCCCCATATTCTCCAGCAGATATACTGCGTCTTTTAAACCCAGGCCAGTAACATCAGGCACCTTTTTTGGCGCCGCAGACACGTTATAGGCAGTGTTTAATTCAGCCTGCTTTCTTTGCAGGCTAAATGTTCTCCAAGTTCCGGCTGTTGCCGAGTCGACAGATCCATAATCAAAAATGTTTACAATCTTATTGAGGTCCGGCTTCAAGCCAAACGTTATATATGTATTGCTATCAACCCTGTTTTGCAAAACGTAAGAAGGATCGTTAGAAAACTTAGCGGCGTATATTCTATCGGCAACCTCTTTAAAAACAGGGCCTGATACCAGACCGCCATACGCCAGCTTTGATTCGCTGGTATTTTGTATTACTACGGCAATAGTGTATTGTGGTTTATCCTCAGGAAAATAGCCAATGAATGATGATTGATAAATTTTATTGCTTTTGTTATAACCGCGATTATCTAAAGCAGTTACTGCTGTTCCGGTTTTACCTGCAAACTGGTAGAGATCACTTTTTATCGAGTGTGCCGTGCCGTGCTTACTTTCCACAACCTCCAGCAGGCATGCCTTTAGCTTGCTCAATGTTTCATCGCTACAGATTTTATCAACCAATACCTGTGGGTGAAAAGATTTTACTACTGTGCCCATTTCATTTATCGAATTCACCAAATAAGGCTTCATCATTTTGCCATTATTCGCTACCGCATTATAAAGCATAAGCATGTGCAATGGCGTCACCAACTCTTCATACCCATGCGCCATAAATGG
>JBBPZF010000421.1:0-4890 GCA_038199105.1 Chitinophagales bacterium
CAGCAAAGATAATACAGTAAGAACCAAGAAGGTTTTCTTGCGTTTTTTAATAGCAAGTCTTAATAAATTTTTCTGGTTTGATGCTCTTAGGTGTTTAGGTATCTGGCCACTCCAGTGGCCTGACAACTATTGGATCACATTTACTCTTACACCTTCACTATGCGCTGTGAATTCCGGGGCATACATACATTGAATGGTAGTAATTCCATTGCTGAAGTTTCCGCTATGTGTTACAAACATCGGGTACTCGAATACGTATGTCCCTTTATTTAAATAGCCAAAGAAGAAATTAGTACTTACATCTTTTGTTGTTTCATAATAGCCAAGGCCATCCTGGTATTTATATTGACTGATTACGTTAGTTGGTTCCATGCAGGACGCACGCATATCTTTCATGTGTACATATTCCATATCACGATCAACCCGTAATACTATACGCACTTTTATTTTGTCGCCAATATAAAGTTTGTCGCCATCATTTACCGGCTGAAGCACTGGCCCATTATCTGTATTTTTTTCAATGAATAATTTTTTACTAAGCTTGAGCGGTGTTGCTGAAAAAGTAATCTTATCAAGGTTTTCGAAATATTGCCAATAGGCAGAACCCCAACCCCCTCCGCCCCCTGTCTCTTTAAAGGACTCCTTTGGAGAAGGGGGAACCTTGGAGCTCTTAACTTCAACAGTAATATTTCCCATTTCAGGTTTTACCTTATCGCCATCTATTTTTCTTTTGAAATATCCGGTGCCTGCTTCCTGTTTCTCGTCTTTACTATTAATGGTTGTACTACCTAATTTTATAGTAACAGTTTTTTCCTCAGACAGTATATTAGTCCCCTGTAGCAATAACGCATAACATGCCTCTGCTGTTGCTTTCGTCGTTTTCCAATTATTAGTTTGTTTATTTTTTAATAGCCATGTTTTGAGATCATCAATAGTTTTTGGGTCCTTTTCGATTTCTAAAAATGCTTCTATCATCATTGCCTGTGACTCTATAGGAGCCTGGTACCACCAGTATCCATGTTGATCCCATTCTTTCCAATACATGCCTAACTCTTCATTGTTGATTGAGTTTTCTTTTAGCGATTTAATGATTGCATTTGCTGTTGTTGCATCTTTGGTTCTATCAAGCGCCAATGCAATCATTGCCTGCATGTATTTACTTTGGCTGAGCCAGTATTTTTTTGCTTGCTCACGGTAATAGTTGTACGCAGTTTGTGTTTCTTTTGCAATTGGATATTCCGGAAAGAAACTGCGCATGTACAAATATTGAATGGCAATAGTTGAAAGATTATTATTCTTTAAATCTGATTTGTACTTTATCAAATTATCGTAATCTGCCTTGAGCATTTTATCTAAGTATGGAATCGCTTTATTTAAAATAGGTTTTATATTATTTTCCTGGAATGAAGGCAATGCATCTAATTTTTTAAGATGGCCTATTCCTGTTATAATATACTGTGTCATGTAGCGATCATCAGGGCCGCCCTTGAACCATACAAAGCCGCCATTGGATGATTGCATATCTGTTAACTTATTCAATGATGATTCTAATTGAAGACTCATCTTTACCGCGTCAAAAAGCAATGCAATGTTTTTCTTTTGTTGTTCTTCGTTCTGAGCCTGCAATACCCATGGAGTTTCCTGCAATAGAACTGATTTCAATTCTTCATTCTTTTGGAGGTTGCTCATTAAAGCCGCAGTATCTAACGTTTTCCATTTCTCAAAAATGGCTTTTATTTTAGGTGACGAGTTTACGATTTTTGTTGCGATTGAATTAGCGTAATAACGGTTAAAAGTTTGTTCTGCACATTCGTAAGGATATTCCATTAAATAAGGTAGGGCCTGTATTGCATACCATGCAGGATTGGTTGTGTATTCTACAGTTATTCCATAATTGCTTAGTGTGGCCTCCTCCCGGCCTCCTCCAGGGGAGGAGGAGTTGAGCAACTTTTCAAACTTAAAATTCTTTCTGCCGTTACCACGCATTGGTAAAGACATTGTTTCAGTTACCAGCATCCTGTTAGTTACCACCGGGATAGCGGCTTCTTCACCATCGCTTACATTTCCTGCTTTTGCTACAATTCTATAAACAACAGCATCATTAAAATTTTGCGGAACATCAATGCTGAATGTGACTAATGAGCTTTGCCCTGCTGCTACTTTAAAAGTTTTTGAAGGAGTAATACTTTTAAACCAGCTATCCACCGGATTCATTGTTGTTGCATTCAAAAGTTGAAAATCTGCGTGGCCACTTACTTCTTTGTCACCAAGGTTTACAATTTTTGCACTAAACTCCATTTGATCGCCTTCTCTCAAAAAGCGCGGCGCATTGGGCTGCACCATCAGATCTTTTTGTGTAACAACTGTCTTTGTTGCATACCCACTTGCCAAATCTTTGGTGTGCGCCAGTGTCATCAGCTTCCATTGTGTAAGCGCTTCCGGCATGGTAAAACTGAATTCAATGTTGCCTTCTTTATCTGTTCTCAACTCAGGAAAGAAGAAAGCAGTTTCATTGAAATTTTTACGAATTTGAATTTGAGATTGATCGAGTGGCTGTAAAGAACTTTCTTCATTTTTTAATGGGTTTGAAAGGGTTAAATCCATAGCTGCCATTCCTGCTAAATCTCCTTTCTTTTTTGATCCATAACCAACAACGACAACCTCACTTAGGTTTGCTTTATTCATTTCTGCTGGCGCAGCATTTCTATCGTATGCAACGGAAGCATTTCCTCTTATTAGTACGCCGGGAGGTCGCCCTTGTAAATTATTAATACCAGGCAAATAATTAAGGGCATCATAAATCTTTTCCTTCTGCGGTACATAAGGTTCATTCCAATATTTTTCTATTGATTGAACAGGAATAAAATTTTGTTGCCCCTGCCATGTATTGTATCCTGAAAATGTCGGCCACACATCAAGAGTACTCCATGAATGTGGCTGAAATTGATCAAGTGAAGCGTCATACATGGAAGCCAGCATTTCTGCGGCAACCCTTTCACCTTTGTTTCCCGTAATTTTTACTTTCCATTTTTCTTCACTGCCCGGTAATGTTTTATCGCGGTAGGTATCGAAAGAAATATTTAATTCTTTATTACTCCATGGAACATAGATGGTATTGGAAGCAACATAAAAGCGATTGTCTTTTACAAAGAAATTATTTACGCCAAAACCGCCTCTGTCATCTTCCGATATTTTAAAGTCAAAAGATTTTTTATCATTATTTAATGAAACAAAATTTGATTCGTTAATAATACTATCAGCGATTGGCTGCCTGTTGTCAATTGTCTTTTGCTTATTGACTTCTTCAATTAAAAAAACATTCTGAGCCGAAGTGCCTGTAATAATTTTTGCGGTTTCTCCCGGTTCGACAAAGGTCTTTTGCGTAAAGTTCCAGATGTAAGAAGGTGCAGGTAACGAAGCGGCTTTTGCATCATACACCTGGAAATATTTTATATCTTTCACTTCCTGCCCATACCTATCTTTTGCAGTGGCTTCAATCACATACCAGCCTTGCTGAAACTTGCCTTTTGCCAATTGCCAATTGCTTATTGCATTTGTACTGTCAATATTTGAATAAGCCAATTCACCCTTCGGCCATGATTCTTTTTTGCTTTCATCTTTGTATTCATCGTGTGGAAAATATTGAATGAATTCATTTTTGTTTAAAACAAATTTGTCGGATTGTTCCCAAAGCCTTTCACGGATCAATCTTTCGGGTGGTTGCAGTTTATAAATTTTTAAATAGGCTTTTACCGGCTCTGGTTGGTCGCTTAAATTTTTACTGGTAACAATAATATTTTTTAAGCTGTCAATATTTATAACATCACCTTGCGGCAAAGTGATTTGTAAATTTAATGCTTTATATCCAACCGGTACGGTGATATCACCACTTCTTGTTTCACCATTAATGTCAGTAACATCGGCTTCTACTTTATAATCAAAAACGGGATCAGTTTTCTTATCAAGAGTAAGATCAGGGATCGCCGCAAATTGTATGGTAAACTTTCCATCAGCATCGGTGGTTATTTCGCCATGCGTAATCTCGAGCGGCTGTGTTTGAGGAAAGCCTTTGCGCCAGAACATCCATGGATAAAGAAACCTGGCAACTCTTGTGACACGATAAGAAACCTTTGCTCCATCAACACTATTTCCTGCATAGGCCTTTGCAAAGCCTGTAATTGTGACGGTATCATTTATCCTGTAACTGCCTTTTAGTGTATCAAATTCTGTGTAAAACTTTGGGCGTTTATATTCTTCAACAGAAAATGCAATAAATGAGTTTTCAAAATCTTCAACGTTTATTTCGAACTCTCCATTCAATTTATTTTCTGGTAAGCGAAACCTACCATTGAAAGAACCAAATTCATTTAGCAACACTTTTATAGAATCAACTTTTTGGCTATTCGCATCATTTAAGACTATGGTAAGTGAATCTTTTGATTGAAGTAAAACAGGCTTCTTTGTTTTCCAGTCTTTTGTAACGCCAATGCCTTTGAAGTAAACCAATTGGCCGGGGCGGTAAATGCTTCTGTCGGTAAATAAAAAAACTTTCGCGTGGTCTTCATCGTATTCTTTTTGATTGTCATAATCATCGTCGCTAGCAGTTTTATCATAGTTGTAAATGTATTGTTGGTTGTCTAAAAACAAATGATCTTTTTTATAATTGATCTCAAGTCTTACATTTCTATTTTCATCTTTAGTAGTGTTACTTAATTTTACATAACCATTTTTGTCAGTGGTAAGCAAGTCCTGTTTTATTAATTCATTTCCCCTGTTATTATAATCATATTGCTGACTCCAAACCTGGACTTTAGCACCATTTAAGGGTTGGCCGCTTGTTCTGTTTAGAACAAAATATTGAAGACCACTATTGATAAAACTTATATCAGA
>JBBPZF010000422.1:0-3261 GCA_038199105.1 Chitinophagales bacterium
GTAGCCATGTATTCAACGTATGCTGAACGTAAGGTGGCAGCCGTTCTGCAAGACAGGCGTGGCCCAAACCGTGCGGGCCCGGGAGGAATTTTTCAACCATTGGCTGATGGTTTAAAATTATTTTTCAAAGAAGAAATCATTCCTAATTTTTCCTCAAAATTTTTATTCATACTTGGGCCATGCCTTGCCATGCTTACAGCAATGATGGTAGGTGCAGTTGTTCCATGGGGAAATAAGATACATATTTTCAACCGCGATATTTCATTACAAATTGCTGATGTAAACATTGGAATTTTATATGTCTTTGGTGTAGTGAGTTTAGGTGTTTATGGAATTATGATTGGTGGATGGGCAAGCAATAATAAATTTTCATTGATGGGCGCTATGCGTGCCGCATCGCAAATTATAAGTTACGAGCTCGCAATGGGTATTTCCATCATTGCTTTGCTTATGGTAACGGGAACGCTTAGCCTAAAAGAAATGGTGGAGCAGCAAACTGATCATTGGTGGAATATTTTTAAACAACCTTTAGGGTTTTTAATCTTTCTTATCTGTGCATTTGCTGAAACAAATCGTACGCCTTTTGATCTTGCCGAAGCCGAGAATGAATTGGTGGGTGGCTATCATACGGAATACTCCTCTATGAAACTTGGTTTTTATTTATTCGCAGAATACATTAATATGTTCCTGAGCAGTGCCGTAATGGTAAGCTTATTTTTCGGTGGTTACGATATTCCTTTTGTAAATGATCTTACAGCAATTGATAAAATAGGAGTGAATTGGATGGCGGTTTTGCAAGGCGCATGTTTCTTTGCAAAAATTGTTTGCTTCATATTTTTATTTATGTGGGTGAGGTGGACTATTCCAAGATTCAGATATGACCAATTAATGAATCTCGGCTGGAAAATATTATTACCATTAGCACTTGCAAATATGCTCGTGACGGGTGCTTTAATTTTATTAAAACAAAATGACTGGCATTTCTAAAACATAACAATATTTTTGCGGCACTATTTAGTAATAATATTGCGTAGAAATTAAGTGAAGAAGATTACATATTTTATAAAGAGATCATAAATGCAAGCATTAACTAATAGAGTAAAGCCGGTTTCAAGAAAGCCAATGACAATTTCGGAGCGAATGTATCTGCCTGCAATATTTAAAGGTATGCTCATCACGTTTAGCCATATTTTTAAAAAGAAACCGACCATTAATTACCCTGAACAGAAAAGGCCTTTCAGCCCTGTGTTCAGGGGATTACAAATATTAAACAGGGATGAAGAAGGGCGGGAAAATTGCACCGCCTGTGGTTTATGTGCTGTGGCTTGCCCTGCTGAAGCAATCACAATGGAAGCTGCTGAGCGCAAGCCCGGTGAAGAACATTTGTACCGCGAAGAAAAGTATGCGGCGAAATACGAGATAAATATGTTGCGCTGTATTTTTTGTGGCCTTTGCGAAGAGGCTTGCCCCAAAGATGCGGTGTACCTGAGCGAAACGTTTGCCCCTTCCAATTACCAGCGCAAAGGATTCATTTATGGGAAACCGGACTTATTAATTCCGCACCCTAAAGAAAATCCTGAGGCATTTGCAAAAGCCCGTGGAAACAGGGCTACGCAACGCCAGGGCCATGGAAATGAACATTGAACTGCCTCACCCCAACCCCTCTCCGGGGGAGAGGGCCGTGAGCGATAGGAGTAATTTTAAAAAATGATTGTCAACAAATAAATAAACTAATCAACTTTTTAACCACAACTAATAAATGCCCGTAACACAAATTTTATTCTGGTTTTTATCTGCCTTGGCAATCGTTGCTGCAATTGGCGTAGTCTCAAGTAAAAACCCTGTATATAGTGTTCTCTGGCTTATAGTAGTATTCTTCGCAATTTCCGGCCATTATGTTTTAATGAATGCACAGTTCCTTGCAATAGTCAATATTATTGTATATGCCGGCGCTATCATGGTGCTTTTTCTCTTTGTGGTAATGCTTATGAATTTGAATGCTGAAGCCGAGCCACCTAAAAATATTTATTTGAAAGTAGCAGGCGTTATTGCAGGCTTGTGCCTTATGTTGGTGATAATAGCGGCACTTTCTAATTCAACAAATAGCAATGTTGTTTTACAACCCGGCACAGATGTAGGATTGATAAAAGGCTTGGGTAACGCCCTTTTCAATGAATATGTAATTCCTTTTGAAATCAGCAGTGTTTTATTTTTGAGCGCCATGATAGGTGCTGTAGTAATAGGAAAAAAAGAACAACCTGCAACCACTTAACAACTATGAAACGAACAATATATTTATTATTCATTTTTGCTGAAATATTTTTTTCAAACACATCATCTGCACAGATAGATTTGAAAAATATTGACCTAAAAGATATAATTGGTAAAGTGATGCATGTTGATAAGGGGTTCGCTCCAAAGTTTGCTTTAGGTAAAACACCAATTCAGCAAATTAATAAAGTGGCTGAAATACTTGGTCTTAAAAAAAATGAAACTGTCAATAAGCTCTTTAATACATTCCGCACCGGAAGAACTGTTTATAAAATTGCGGCGTACGCCGGTGGCGCTATTGCAGCTTATGCTGTTGCCAGAAAAATTGGAAATTCTGTACAGAGCAACAACTACTCAGGTGCGCTGTATTCAGGCTTAGGAAGTATTGCTTCAGGTCTAATTGTAAAGTTCGTTACGAAAGGCGCTTCATATAAAGCAGTTGATATTTTTAATGGAATTGCAGCAAAAAAAATCAGGGATATTTTTTCCGTTGCTCCTGCATCAAATACGGCAGGCGTCGGGCTGTATGTAAAATTATAAGCATGGAAATAAAATGGTACATTATTTTATCAGTTGCGTTGTTCTGCATAGGCATTGTAGGTGCCCTTACAAGGCGTAATTCTATCATCGTTTTTATGTGCATAGAACTGATGCTTAATTCGGTGAATTTGTTACTGGTTGCTTTTTCTAAAATGCACATGGCGGGTGCCGGTGCTTTAGATCCTTCGGTGGCCACAAATGCACAGATATTTGTTTTCTTTATAATGATAGTGGCTGCCGCAGAGGTAAGTGTAGGGCTGGCAATTATTGTAATGATGTATAGAAATACGCACTCAATTGATATTAATTTTTTAAACAGGCTTAAGAATTGAGAGTGGCAGAAAGCTTTAAGGTGTAGGGTAAAGAAAGAACCGTGAAGTAATTTTTATTTTTGAAATTCTAATAAAAACGCTGGTTGCTTGCTTTTGAATTTTGACTTTTATGGAAAAA
>JBBPZF010000423.1:0-2203 GCA_038199105.1 Chitinophagales bacterium
ACCTTTCATAGTAACGAGTTCACAGCCTATATTTCAGTGCATGATATTTTAAATCAAAACATTGGGATAGACAGGAACTTCTATAGCAATACTTATACAGAAATAATAAACGACAGGTTAAAAAGATATTTCTTAATTGGATTTGAATGGGATTTTAAAAATAAGACTGCAAAAACCAAATAGAAAGCAAAATGAAAAGCAAAATATTTTTTTTATTGATCATTGTATGCTCACAGTTACGGGTAAACGCGCAACAGTTTATTACCAAAGCGGTAATTGAATATGAGGTAACAGCCAACATTAAAAAAACAATGGGCAATGGCATGTTTGAAGACATGCTGAAAGACCAGATGCCGCAATTTAAAACAGGATACTACGACTTTACTTTTGCAAATGATAAAAGCATTTACAAATTTGATCACTGGTCTGACGAATCAAAAAAAGTACCGAAGTGGTATCGTGAAGGTGATGAGGAAAATATTTGGTACAGCGACTATAACACGGGCAAGCTGAACATGCAAAAAAATGTATATGGAAGTACTATTAATATAGAAGATACTATCCGAAAGCTAAAGTGGAAAATTACCAATGACACACGGGTCATAGCCGGGTTCAACTGCAGGAAGGCAGTTGCTATAATATTCGACACGGTGTATGTATTTGCTTTTTATAGTGATGAAATTATGATTTCCGGCGGTCCGTGTTCTATAAGCGGGCTACCGGGAATGATATTGGGAGTAACCATACCAAGATTATATACATCATGGATTGCCACGAAAGTGATGCTAACAGGCGTAGATGAAAAAATAATCAAGCCTGTGGAAGCCAAGAAGTACTATGATCTGAATGTTTTAAAGACTACGATAATAGACCGTACCAAAGATTGGTATTCCGATGATGCGGACGAAAAAAAGGATATAGAGCAGCAGAAAGCAAGAACTATTTGGGGAACGCTTTTGTGAGAAGAAATCAAAAGTCACAGCCAGTCGGAACCTAACGGAACAAAAAAGCATAGATTAAGGCTATACTTCACTCTTGAGCCAAGGTTGGGGCTTCTTTTGTTAAGCTAAATTCTTTTCTTTTGAAGGAGATCTCTTTGGTTTTCCCGCAGCCTTTTTTCCCGCATTTTTAGCTTTATACCCTTGAACAAACTTATTTATTTCTTTTCTTTCTTTGTCTGTCAAAGGTTTGCTTTGAATAATAAAGTCAACGCCTTCTGGTTCTTTTATGTATCCCATTATCTTAGCTTTTAAAAAATTATCAAATAAAATTTAGTATCACGGCAAGGTTTTCGTAACAGAATTTTCAAATAATAATAAATCTTCGGTGAAACTCCGACACCTGAATAATATTGCAACCTGATTGTAGCTACAATTTGCGGAATATAAATTTCACAGGGTGGCTGTCAAATTTAAACATAGTAATCTTTACGCAACTTATTTCATCACTTTACAATAAAAGACCTGTTCAGCGGGTTTTTAATCATTGTAATAATATCTTTTACTTTTTCTGTTGTGAAAGGAAAGTGATCAACGAAGCAAATTCCTCGTATGACAAAGCGCTGGCCATTCCCGTTGGCATCATCGAATTTTTCAGTTCTTCCCGCTTCTGAATATTCTTAGTGAGAATGGTATGAACTTTCCCGGTAATATCGCGTAAAACAATTTTGTCGGCAGCTTCTTCTGTAACAAATCCCATCACCGTTTTCCCATCCTTTGTTTGCACCTGCACGGTGGCAAAGCCCTGTGCAATAGAAGCGTTGGGTTTAAGAATAGATTCTGCAATCTGTTTGCGGTTCATAATGGAACCGATCTGCCCCATGAAAGGGCCTTTCAGTGCTTCGCCTTTGCTAAGTGTATGGCAGGTAATACAACTCTGTCGAATAAACAGGCGCTTGCCATCTGCCGGGTGTCCCTTAATCTTATCCATAGCTAGCATAATATCTTCGATAGACGATTCACCGATCTGCCCTTTTTTATTTCTGATCTTGTTAAGGTCAACCTTGGGTTCTTCAGTCTCAGCCACTTCTTGTTCTTCTCCTCCAAACTGCATGATGCCCATGCGGAGTTTGCCATTAAGGTCGGCAAAAAATTGTTTTCCTGCTGCGCCTGATTTACTTCGGACATCAACCAAGAAAGCTTTAATGCTATCCGAGCACGCCCATGTGATAGGCTTGTAGTATGGACCATGTGCATCCGGGCGG
>JBBPZF010000424.1:0-5279 GCA_038199105.1 Chitinophagales bacterium
GGCATTTATTGCAGGTAAATAAACCAATAAAAATAAGCGAATGGTATTTAATTAAGTGATTAAAAAAGCATTAAAGCCAAAGCCTAAACAACGTGGCTCAAATAATCTCAAACATTTCATCTTACCTCGTGTCTATTCATTAATCTAAATGTAACTTCGTGGTGGTCTATTAATTCATGTTTTGGCCTTACCAACCTCCACTCGCTCCGCCGCCGCCGCCGCTTCCACCACCAAAGCCACCGAAACCACCGCCTCCTCCACCGCCAAATCCGCCACCACCACCGCCTCTACCTCCACCGCCAAGCATGCTACCTAACATAAACCAAGGCAGCCCGCCTAATCCACGCGAGCCACGACGGCTCATATAATTTCCACCGCCACCGCCACCTCTAAAGAAAGAGATGATTATAAAAAAAAGAACCACTAAAATTATTACAGTCGGGAAACCGCTTTTGCCCTTTTCAGCTTTGGGATCGGCTTTGTATTCTCCGGCTGCCGCTTGAATTATTGCGTCCACTGCATTATCAAAACCCCGGTAATAATCATTTTCTTTAAAGTAAGGCAACATTCTTTCATCAATGATCTGCTTGGCAAGTATGTCCGGTAGTACGCCTTCCATACCTCTGCTGGTTTCTATGCGTGCCTTTCGTTCTGCTTTGGATACAAGAATTACAACACCGTTATCTTTTTCTTTAGTGCCAATTCCCCAATCACGCAAGTACTTTAGTGAAACTTCTGCAATATCATACCCTTGTAAGTCAGGCACAGTGACAATCACAATAGCGGAAGATGTGGTATCATTATAGTTTCTGAGTTTTTGCTCTAACGCATCGCGCTGAAAGGGTTCAAGAAAATTTCCAAAGTCATTTACTGCCATCGGAGGCTGGGGCTTACTCTCAATTTTTTGTGCAAAGACCTGTTCAGAGCAAATAAAGAGAAACAGTAAAAGAAACTTTTTCATTAAGGAAATTGATTACAAGATTTATTTACCAAAAATGATCTCGTCAGGCAGCTCATTCTTATCAGTTTTTTCATCATAAGGAAAATGGTTTTTCAGTGCTTCGCCGATTTTTGAAATGCATTCTTTAATACCGATCGCATAGCTTTCGTTGTTGAAGAGCGAAAGAATATGGCTAACAACATGTTCCCAATATTGTTGCCCCGTAGCAGAGTGAATACCGCTATCCGCAAAAATGGCTAATTGCTTATCCTTTATAGCAACGTAAAATATAACGCCATTGCGCAAAGCCGTGTTCTCCATTTTTAGCCGGGAGAAAATTTCTTTTGCCCTGTCCAGCGGATCTATAAACCGGCAATGGCTTTCTACAAATACACGCACTTCACCGCTGGTTTGCTTTTCCGCATCGCGGATCGCCTGCACAATCATTTCATTTTCTTTTATCGAAAAAAATTCTTTTTTCTCTGAAAAAGGCCACATATCCGCCCGGGTTTATTTTATATTGAATTCAACATTAGGAGCATTTTCGCTACCTGGAGCAGACTTATAAAAAGCCTTTTCATGATAACCAAATATCCCTGCAAAGATGTTGTTGGGAAAAGTTTTTACTTTAAGATTATAAGCTTGTACTGCATTATTATAATCCTGGCGCGCCACATTAATTCGGTTTTCAGTTCCTTCTATTTGTGTTTGAAACCCCTGGAAAGCTGCAGTAGACTTGAGATCAGGATAAGCTTCCGCGACGGCAAGCAATTTTCCAAAAGAACTTTGTAACCCTGCCTGGGCAGCCTGGTATTTACCAAGACTTGCAGAGTCATCAATATTCACATTGATTGAAGTAGCTCTCGACCTGGCTTCAATAACCTCTTTCAGCGTACTCTTCTCAAAATTTGCTGATCCTTCTATTGTTTTTATAACACTGTTGTATAGATCCGTCCTCCGCTGGTAATTCGTTTCCACGTTACCCCATTTTGTTTTCACTTCCTGGTCAACGCCTATTAAGTTATTATAAGCGCCGCAGCCCCAGAAAAAAAGAAGCACTAC
This sequence comes from Chitinophagales bacterium, assembly GCA_038199105.1. GTDB lineage: Bacteria > Bacteroidota > Bacteroidia > Chitinophagales > Chitinophagaceae > Ginsengibacter. The sequence goes on from JBBPZF010000424.1 coordinate 2,003, forward strand.
GATCCCAAGTATTACAAACAAACCAGTTCTTGATTTCATGTTTTGTATTTTTGTTTTAAGGTAAAAAACTAAAGATAGATGTTTTAAAAATATAGTGTTTAAATTGTGTTATAGAATAAACAGGCTACGGATGAATGGTAAAACAGCGGCAACCTTATCACTCATTTTCTTCTATAGCCTTAATTCCCGGCAATGTTTTTCCCTCAAAATATTCGAGCAATGCACCACCGCCTGTTGATACAAAACTTACTTTATCTGCCAGGTCAAATTTATTGATCGCCGCAACGCTATCACCACCACCAATTAAAGAAAATGCTCCATTCTCCGTTGCTTTTGCGATTGCCAATGCTATTGTTTTGGTTCCATGCTGAAATTTTTCCATCTCGAAAACGCCCATAGGGCCGTTCCATAAAATGGTTTTGGAATTTTCAATCACTTTTGTAAATGCATCGCACGCCATAATGCCAATATCCAATCCCATCCAGCCATCAGGAATATTGTTGCTTAATGCGCCCGATACATCTGCGTCATTAGCAAACTTATTTGCTATAACAGAGTCAGCAGGCAAGTGAAGACAAACATTTTTTTCTTCTGCTTTTTTCATCAATTCCGCCGCTGTATCTACTCTGTCATCTTCACACAATGAGCTACCAATTTTTCCTCCTTCAGCTTTCATAAAAGTATAAGCCATACCGCCGCCTATTATTATATCATTTGCCCGGTCTAGTAGATTTTCAATTATGAGAATTTTATCAGAAACTTTTGCTCCGCCAATTATCGCAAGAAAAGGCTTTTCTGCTTTATGCATGATTTTCTCAGCATTCGCAACTTCACTTTCCATCAACAGGCCAAACATTTTTTTATCGCCGGGGAAAAATTTAGCGATCACCGCAGTAGATGCATGTGCCCGGTGTGCAGTACCAAAGGCATCATTTACATACACATCGCCAAGTTTACTAAGTTTCTCTGCAAACCCTTCATCGCCCTTTTCTTCTTCTTTATAAAAACGAAGATTTTCCAGTAATAAAACCTCACCCGGTTTTAAGTCTTTTGATTTTTGAACTGCATCACTACCGATGCAATCATCAGCAAATAAAATTTTTGTACCGGGCAATAATTCTTGCAAATGTTTTATTAGATGTTTTAATGAATACTTTTCTGAAGGACCATCCTTTGGCCTTCCCAAGTGAGACACGAGAATAACGCTGCCACCATCATCAAGAATTTTTTTTATTGTTGGGACAGAAGACCGCATACGTGTATCGTCTGTGATGTTGTATTCGTCATCAAGAGGTACGTTAAAGTCAACGCGTATTAATGCTTTTTCGTTTTGAAAATTGTGGTTTGAAAATTTGCTCATGTTATTTCAATTAAATCTTTATCAAAATCAATTAATAAACGGACTGACCGTTCCATATTCGTTCTAGAATTGTGAATAGCTTTTTATTATCACAGTTACCAATTTTAAGACTTATTAATTTTGGAGGAGAACCGGATTTACTTATTATTTCATCAAGATCAGAATCCTTTGAAATCAAAATTACATTACCGGAATTTTTGGCCTTCAAATAAATTTGTCGATCACTTAAACTATATAATTTTAAAGTGTAAGAAGATTTAACGACAAAGCCTGACTTTTCATTTAACCACCTCGCAATGATGGGCGAAATATGATTATCAAGCCAAATTTCCCAATCAGGCTGCATTAATAATAATGGTATTTTTAGTTCTGAATGCTGCATACATTAAAGCAGCCTGGATGTCCTCTTTTTCAAGAACAGGATGTTGTTCCAAAATTTCTTCAATTGACATGCCGGCCGCCAGCATTTCAAAAATATCACCAACCGGAAATCTCATTCCTCTTATCGTCGGCTTGCCTGACATTAGCCCCGGAACAATTGTTATTCGTTTTAATAATCGGTATCCATAATAAATCATTACAATTCAAATTTAAACAAAATAATTGCAGTGTTTATTATAAGCTTAAAACAATATTGCTATAGATAAAATTTTTGTTCCGATTAATTAACAGCCGCCTTACTAAAATCAATTGCTTTCGCAACCGGGTGGTTTCCTGTAAAATTATATCCAAGGAATTCTGAAATGGTTGAGGCCAATTGTTTTTGATATAGTTGCTGCGGTAATTGCATCTCGCCTTCGGGCCTAGTGTCCGGCCCCATAACTGCCAGCCATCCCTCTCCTGAACCTTTTACCAACACATCATGTTCAGTCCATTTATTTTTTCTTTTTCCCCGGCCATGATCTGTTGTAATAATCAGGGTTGATTTATTTTTATATTCAGGTGTTGATTGTATATAATACCAAAGTTGTTGAATCATTTTATCTGCTTCATTAAGATGTTGGAGATAACGATCGTATTCGCCCCGGTGGGCATCTTCATCACATTCGCCAAAACCAATAAATACCACTTTCGGTCTATTAGCTTTTATGTATTCAGAAGCTGCAATAAATGTAAGTGCATCCTGCCGGGCAGATGATTTCACATTTATGAGTTTTTTCTGGACCTTGTTAAAAATATGCAGATCAAGATCACCTTTTTCTTCAATTGAATCGTAGCCGCTATATACGGGAAAGCCGCTGCGGCGCTCATTTAGAATAGAGGGAAAAACATCCCATGACGTAAAGGCAACTACTTCATTTTTGAATTCATCGAATGAATTAAGGTACTCAAGCACGTTAGTGTTCAGGTTATCTATTTTTTCGTTGGAGCTTATATGAATATCGGCATAGCCGGTAAAATATTTCATTATTCCAGGGTACGAAAATCTATTCCGTTGGTAATATTGAATTTATTTTTATAAAGCCGGTTTCCATATATCTGTCCTTTCTGTTGAATCACATTCCAGAAAAATGGAAGTAATTTTTTCCGGCTCTTTTCAACAGAAGAATCGAGGTACATTAGTTTTGCCAAATCAATGTCTGAGGTATAACGGCTACTATTAATTATCGCCGGATCGGCGCCTTTAAAAATTTCCTGCCACCTGATGCCATCGAGCGTTACAATAAAAACATTTTGTGTTTTAGTTGGCAATTGAGCCTTAGCTACGAGAAAGGGAATTAAAAAAATTAACAGTAAGAAGTGTTTCATCATTCAGAAGGTTTTGCAAAGAAACAATCGTTCTATAACCTTTATGAAATCAAATCATTAACTAATTGTAAACGTATCTCCTGCTTTTAAAAAAATTATAGTCTTAATTTTACCCCTCTTAAAAAGATTTGATAAAGTAAATGAAAGCCTACTATATTTGTGGGGTAA
>JBBPZF010000425.1:0-6164 GCA_038199105.1 Chitinophagales bacterium
AAAGGATATGAAGATTTGATAAATGCCGCCCATGCGAAAAACATGAAAATCATACAGGATGCAGTGTACAATCATGTGGGTATAAATCATGTAACCGTGTTTGATATGCCTATGAAAAGCTGGCTGCATGAATGGCCTACCTACACTAATACCAGTTATAAAGACCAGGCAGTATTTGATCCGCACGGAAGTGCGCTTGATAAAAAAATTATGGAAGATGGATGGTTTACAAGGCAGATGCCTGATCTTAATCAAAGCAATGAATTCGTTGCTAATTTTTTAATTCAGCACGCTTTGTGGACGGTAGAAGAATTCGGCATTGATGGATGGAGAATTGATACCTATGCATACAACGATCTTAATTTTATGAATCGTTGCAATAAAGCTTTAATGGATGAATATCCCAGGCTTACCATGTTCGGTGAAACATGGGTACATGGCGTACTCAATCAAAGTTATTTTGTACAAAATAATTACAACATTCCTTTTAAAAGTAACCTGCAGGCATCCACCGACTTTCAAACTCTTTGGGGCATTACGGATGCTATGACAAAGGATTTTGGTTGGACGGATGGGGTAAATGTTTTGTACACAACACTCGCCCAGGATTTTGTATATAAAGATCCTATGCGTGAAGTGATCTTTCTGGATAACCATGATATGGCGAGATTTTTTTCTGTGGTAAATGAAGATGTGGTGAAATATAAGTCAGCTCTCGCATGGTTACTAACGTGCAGGGGTATCCCACAAATTTATTATGGGGATGAGCTTGGGCTTACCGGTTTTACCTATCCGAACGACGGGCATGTGCGCCAGGATTTCCCCGGTGGCTGGCCAACAGATTCACTTAACAAATTTATAATCGCGGGCCGCAGCGCACAGGAAGAAGGTATATGGAGATACATTGCAAAGCTTGCTAATTTCAGAAAAGCGTCTTCGGCCATTACTACTGGAAAACTTATGCAGTATGTACCGGCGGATGGTGTGTATGTTTATTTCCGGTATGATGATAAGCAAACCGTGATGGTAGTGATGAATACCTCCAAAGAAGAAAAAACTATTTCACCTGTACATTATTTGGAAAGAACAAGGGGTTTTTCAAAAATGAAAAATGTTATTACCGGTGATATAAGTGAGGTAAAAGATTTTACGCTCGGTACAAGTGAGAGTGGTGTCTGGGAATTGAAGAAATAAGTGTAGCGTTTGTCAAGGCTGGCGGAGAATGAAATTGGTATGATTGATGCGTTTGTCAAGCTAACTGCTAATGAATATTGGGAAAGTTTTATGGGTTGCTTGTATAAGAATCGGGTATTGGACGATACCGAAAAACATTATGTGTGACCCAAAAAAAGTAAAATGACAGAAGAACATCAACGCCTTTTCGATAATTTACCAAAGAAAGTTCCGCTTGAGCAATGGGGGCCTTACCTGAGTGAGCGCCAATGGGGCACAGTGCGTGAAGACTATGGGCATCTTGGAGATGCATGGAATTATTTTCCGTTTGAACAATCACACTATAGGGCCTATTTGTGGGGCGAAGATGGCATTGCCGGCATATCAGACCTGTTTCAAAATCTTTGTTTTGCCATTACATTATGGAACAGGAAAGACCCCATTTTAAAAGAACGGCTTTTTGGCCTCGGTAATACAATTGGAAACCATGGTGAGGACGTGAAGGAGTTATATTATTACCTGGATAATATTCCAACGCATTATTATATGCAATACTTGTACAAGTATCCTCAAAGGGAATTTCCGTATGAAGAAATAAAACAAGAAAACCGCCGGCGGTCAAAGAACGAACCTGAATATGAAATATTGGACACAGGTGTTTTTGATAATAATCAATATTTCGATGTAACAGTTACGTATGCCAAACAAGACTCCCAGGACATTTTTATTAAGATAAATATACTTAACAGGTATACAGAGAGTGCCGGTATAACAGTATTGCCTACCCTATGGTTTTATAACCGCATGAGTAACACAAGGCTTGCAGAACAGCCCATCATCCGCGATTACAATAAAACAACTGTACAGGCTATACATCAGCGTTTGGGTACATATTATTTATATTTTCCAAAGACCAGGGCAACATTTTACACGAACAATGTAACCAACACCGAAAAGGTATCCGGCAAGCCCAACGAAACTCCTTTCGTAAAAGATGCGTTTCACAATGCCATAGTAAAAAAAAAGAACGTAAAGTCGCTAAGGACAAGCACATCAGGAACAAAGTTTGCACCCATATATGACTTAAATATTGGCGGCGGCGAATCGGTGGACCTATACCTGCGGCTTACGAACAAAGAACTCAGTAATGGTTTTGAAGAAGGTTTTGAAAATATATTTGCTGCCCGCAAAGCCGAAGCAGATAATTTTTACAAAGCTATTTTGCCTGCAAATATCAGTGAAGAGCTTTATACCATACAACGCCAGGCGCTTGCCGGACTCTTATGGAGTAAACAATTTTATCACTATGATGTGGAGAGATGGCTTAGTACCAGCGATGGCATTACGCCCGTAAACACCGGCAAGCTTACGGGGCGCAACCACGATTGGAAACACCTCAAAAATCAGAATATAATTTTAATGCCCGATAAGTGGGAATATCCATGGTATGCCGCATGGGATCTTGCTTTCCACTGCATACCAATGGCAATGCTTGACCCCGGTTTTGCCAAGGACCAATTACTACTAATAATGAGAGAATGGTATATGAAGCCGGATGGCCAGTTACCGGCCTATGAATGGCATTTTAGCGATGTAAATCCGCCGGTGCAGGCGTGGTCGGCACTACAGGTTTTCCGCATCGAAAAATCGATGACAGGTAACGGTGATATCAAATTCCTGAAAAGAATATTTCATAAGTTGATCATTAATTTTACCTGGTGGATCAACAGGAAAGATGCAAGTGGCAATAATCTTTTCCAGGGAGGCTTTCTCGGTCTTGATAATATCGGCGTATTTAACCGTAGTATTGAAACACCGGGTAATCACCAACTGGAGCAGGCGGACGGTACAGGCTGGATGGGCATGTATGCGCTTAACATGATGGATATGGCGCTGGAAATTGCTATGGTTGATGAAGCTTTCCAGGATACGGCGACTAAATTTTTTGAACATTTTGTATTGATTGCAGAGGCACTAAACCAGCATGGGTTATGGAACGACGAGGATAAATTTTTCTATGATATCCTATCAAAGCCGGGGGCAAGCACTGTTCACCTGCGCATACAATCAATAGTCGGCATCACCACTTTATTTGCTGTTTCCATTATTGAAAAAAATGTTCTTGACAAACTTGCCGATTTTAAAAAACGAAGCACATGGTTTGAAAAATACCGAAAGAAAAATAATCGCTTTTGGCCCAATGAAGAAAATGCCGGTGGTGAAAAACTCTTGCTGTCTCTTGTGCCACGGGATAAATTAAAGTACATCCTTGAACGGCTGCTCAATGAAAACGAGTTTCTTTCACCCGGTGGCATCAGGGCATTATCAAAGTATCACGAAGAGCATCCTTATTCAGTTCACATAGATGATATCGAGTATGCTATTCATTACGACCCTGGCGATTCTACCTCCAGTTTTTTTGGAGGCAACTCCAACTGGCGCGGCCCTGTGTGGATTCCAATAAATTATATTCTCATTCAATCCATTCGTAAGTATGGAGAATTTTATGGCGACGAACTGATGGTGGAATGCCCGACAGGATCGGGAAACATGATGAATCTTGGACAGGTGGCTGATGAATTATCAAGAAGGGTAATTAGCTTATTTGAGAAAAATGAAGATGGCAGCCGAAGCATTTATGGAAAGGAAAATTGGTTCTATCAACAGCCAGGTAATGAACACCTGGTTTTATTTTATGAATATTTTCATGGAGATAATGGTAATGGACTTGGCGCAAATCATCAAACAGGATGGACATCGCTGGTTGCACGGTTAATAAGTGAAATGCATAACGGTAGTGGATAGCCGCTGAATTTTTAGTTACTTATTCTTCTCTTTGGTCTGAATTTTGTTTGAATTAAAGTTAGCTGTCAAACAAATAACGGTCAAGCTCTTTATAAATTCTTTCGATTTCCTCTTTGAATATTGGCTCTGTTGTTTCACTTAGCCAGCCATTTTTATACCATTTGTAATATGGTGTATTTATAATTTTCCAACCCGCTCGTTCTAAAATTTCCATTCTTTCTAAATGCTCCTCTGTGTAGTTTTGCCTAAGCCCACCTGTGTTAAAATGATAGTTACCATCAACCTCAATTGCCGCTGATTTTTTTGTTACTTCATTGAATAAAACAAAGTCAAGCCGTTTTTGTCCACAACTCACAATTTGGTTATGAATAGTTATTGCGTTTAAACTGCTGTTTCTTTTGTTGATGTAGTTGTCTAACCAATAATGTACTTGTCTTTCAAAGTCTGATTCTAAATTCTCCGGTTTGAATTTTGGAAGTTTTTTTATTTCAATTGCTGCGGGTTGATCTGTAAAGTCGACGCCACCATTCAGTGAATTTAAATAATGATATATTTTGTCAAACGATGAAGGAAACTTTGAATAAAGAAAATAAGTGAAAGACTTTGCTCTGCTTGTTGCTACATTAAACCTTTCTTTGTTTTGGAAATGTCCGTGTCCTCCTCTGCAATTCTCATCAAGGCATAAAGAGAAAATTATTATATCTCGTTCGCTCCCTTGAAACTCCTCTGGTGTTCCTGTCATTATTTTGAATCTTTCTCTTACATCTTCTGCAATAGCTTCGTTTATTTTTTCTTTGATTAATTCGCATTGGTCTCTTATAATTGAAATAACACCAATTGAAAAAGGTTTTGATTTGTCAATGTGTTTAGGAAAGTCGAAGTCATTGCCGAAAAGAGTATTTTGATTTGTGTTATCACTTGTAAGAAATTTTATAAGTTCAACGGCTTTTTCAACTTCTTTGATCACAGTTTTGTTGTTATTTTCTGTGTCCCTTTTGCCATTAACAAAGATTGCTTTGAAACACTGTAATGCCAATTTATCAGGAGTTTCAGTCATTACTTTTAACTTGCCTTCTAAATTATTTGGATTGGTTTCGTCTTTATAAAAGGTTTTACTTGTATATCTTGCTAACTGTGGTAATGAACGAAAATGCTCCTCTAGCATTACTTCTCTAATCGGAAAGTTGTAATGTGGGCTTTTAATAAAGTCTAAAATGCTTGCTTTTTTTACAACAAGATATTTTTCTTCTGCACCTTTATATTGCAAATAATTACCGTTGTATTTATTCCAAATTTTCTCGTCAAAATTTTCTGTTAGTCCAAAATTTAATCCTGTTGCTTTTAGGCTTAATTGTTTATGATCGCCAACAATGCAAATGTTTTTACCTCTGTAAAATACCGGTAAAATTTCTGCTAAATTTACTTGCGATGCTTCATCAACAATTATCAAATCAAACAAATCTTGCTGAAGTGGAAATAATTGTCCAAGATTTTTAATTTCTGCCGTCCAAAATGGAAATAGTTTTATGATGTTTGAAAAATTGATTTCATTCATTCTTTTTAAAACCATTTTAGAATTCGTCCAATGAAGCATTTTGTCAAACTGCTCTAAGTCGTCAATAATGTTGCCATCTAAAAGCGTTTGAACTAACTTGTTTTTAAACTGCAATTTTATGAGTTCTTTTTTTAATTCTTCTAACTTCCCTATAATTACTTTTATTAATGCTCTCAAACCTGTTTCATCGTGAATTATTTTATCTCTTATTTTCTGCGTTTCACTATAAATGGAATTTAGGTCAATATATTTTTCGCTTAAAATAGGGAAGCTTGCCTTTGAAAACCATGCTTGCGGGAAATTAAACTTGTCTAATAAATGTTTTTGATACTTTATTAAATATCTGTTTGAACTATAGGTCTTTTGAATTCTGTTATAAATTCTTTTTATAATTTCAGAGGCATTTTCATATTGCTCTTTGTTTTTGATAAGCTTAAAACTCAGCTTATTCGGTATCTTTTCAAAGCTGCTTGAGAAATCTTTTATTTCTATTTCAAGTTGGTCATTAATTTCTTTAAACTCCTGTTGACATTTAAGGTTTTGAATTAATTGCTCTTGGTAAATTTTATGTTTGTTTTGCCTTTGCTCAATATTGGTCTTTAGTTTTATAATGTTTTCTTGAAGATTCTGG
>JBBPZF010000426.1:0-3208 GCA_038199105.1 Chitinophagales bacterium
GGCCACCAACGCAATCAACGGTCCGAAATTTGGAATAAAATTTAACAGTCCTGCAATTAGTGATAATGTTAGAACTAATGGCCCTACCAATAATAAGTAATCCTATAACCATTAACACGCCGATAAATGCCCGCAAAACCATAGAAACATGTTGCAATTAATACCTCGCCAATAATAATAACAACACACTAAATAATGCTTTAAACAAAAAATGAAAATTATTACCGAAGAAAATATTTCGGCTGTTATCCAAACTTTTTTTTGAAAGGTTATATTTTTTTCATCCTGTTTTTCTTGTGATGCTGCGATAGTTTAATCGATATCTTTTATGAAGATATTAGTAAAAGTATCAACACTTATAACGATATATTAAAAAGAATAAAACAAAAGCCATGCCTTTAAAAGATTAATTAATAAAGCCAAAATATATTTTCATTAACTCTTAAGCCAAGTATCGATTGCAGCAAGACCCGCAGGGATTAGTTTTTTTGATAAAAGATAAAAGTATTCATGAATTTCTATGCATGAATTTTTTTTTGCCGGTGGTTATTAATTTCTGGCCGCGGATTAATATTTTTAAACTGTTTCTCTTTAAAGAAATACCGGGGTATTTTTTCACATGTTCATCTAAGCTATATTTATAAGCAGAGATAATTTCTTTGTAAGAAAGCACTCCTATCATACTTTTTTCTTTAGACACTACGGGTAAGATATCTATATTCTCCCTTGCCATCATTTCGACAGCTGAGCGTAAACTGTTGTCCATATTTATTGAGATATTATTTCGCTTAATTAAGCTTCCTATCTGGTTATCCTGGTTATGATGACTGCTAAACAAACTGGAAGAACTTACTATTCCTCTGAAGTCGTTATCCGGGCTTACAATAATGAAATAATTATTGATATAATCTTTTTCTCTTTCAAGCCACTGGCGCACTTCCCTTATGCTGTTTTCCTCACTTATTACCAGTTCATTTTCTTTTATTACTTCCTTCACTAGTATTTTTTCCAGAATATCCGGCTCGTAAGAGTCCGGAGTTTTTACACCACGTCTTGTAATCTTTTCAGTCATTATCGTATTTTCCATCAGGAAAAATGAAATGAAATAAGATGCAGTGCAGGAGGCAAGCAACGGTAATAATGCATTGGGTTGGCCCGTAACTTCCAACGCAAAAATTATAGAAGTAAGCAAAGCCCTTGATGCTCCTGCAAACATAGCTGACATGCCTACCAACGCGGCAAGTGTAAGCGTAACGCCTGATGAAGGAAAGAAATAAATTATTACGCTGCCCAATAGAGCGCCTATTGCACCGCCAATAGTAAGTAAAGGAGCCAGTGTTCCGCCGGAGGTTCCGCTTCCTAAGGCAATGGCCCATGAAAGAAATTTCAGAAGGCATAAAGAAAGCAGGATATGTATCGGTATACTTCCTGAAAGTATGTTGGTTATATTTTCATAACCTACCCCAAGTGTGTGCGGAGCATAATACCCAATAATGCCAACTGCAAGCCCGCCAATGGCTGGCCACCACATCCAGTGTATAGGTAATTTTTCAAAAACGTCTTCAATGAAATAAACAATTTTTGTTGCCAGCACTGCTAATAATCCAATTGAAATTCCCATAATGCTGTAAGCAAAGAGTGCAGTATTGGAAGGAGCATCAATAAATTTTTGAATAGGAAAAACAGGGCCTGCATCAAAAAGAAAATGATGGCCTGCCGCGCCGGTAATACATGCCAATGCAACAGGCAAAATTGAGCGTGGCGAAAATTCGAATAACAAAAGCTCGATGGCCAGAAAGATACCGGCAATAGGGCTTCCGAAAATAGCCGCCATGCCTGCAGTAGCGCCTGATGCCAACAAAATTTTTCTTTCGTTATGCGTTATTTTTAATAGCTGCCCGAGCGTTGATCCTAATGCACCGCCTGTTGCAATGATTGGTCCCTCCGCCCCAAAAGGGCCGCCGGTGCCAATAGCGATTGCAGATGAAATAGGTTTGAGGTAAGTAATTGTTGGCTTTATTCTACTTTGATTGGTAAGTATTTGTTCCATAGCTTCCGGAATACCGTGACCACGAATTGCCTTCGACCCATACAGGGCCATAAGGCCTACAATGATGCCGCCAATAACGGGCACAATTATAACAAACCAACCTAATGAATTAGTGGCCGGGCTTGAATGTGCAAAAGAAAATATACCGTGAAAAGAAACATTGGTAATGAAATCAATAAGAGACACCAGCAACTTTGCAATGAAACTTATACAAATTGCAATTACAATAGCTAATGATGCAATTGTGATCAGGCGGTTTTTATTTTGTGTTACCTGTGGCCTTATATTCTCGGCTTCTAATGTGGGATTTAACGATATCGAAATTGGAATACCGCCTTTTAATATATTTTTTCTATCCATTCAAAATATTAATTACCTGCTCATAAAAAAATGAATGCAAATTTACATCCATCAGGTTAAAGTTTCAAAAGACATAGCTTCTGTGCCATTCTGCGGCCGTTCGACTATCAGGAACTTATATCTTTTTTTTCAAAGCGTATAAGGTAATAATAAATGTATGACCCTATTATGACGATATATAAGTATAAATTATTATCAGGTTGCTCAACATGCCGCAATTCAAATTCTTTCATAACTTTATTTCAAATCATTAATTTAAAAAACAAACAATTATATTAAATGAAACTCTTCATTAAGAACATGGTAAGTATCAGATGCAAAATAATAGTGAAGGCAGAATTGGAAAAACTTGGGTTGCATTGCGAATCAATAGAATTAGGAGAAGTAGAAATTAAGGAAGATATTTCTAAAAAGCAGCACGATCAATTAAATACTGCTCTAAAAAAAGTAGGTCTTGAATTATTAGATGATAATAAAAGTATTGTAGTTGAAAGAATGAGAAATCAAATAGTAGAAATAATTCATTATTCAGAAGAATTGCCGCAAATAAATTTTTCAGTTTATATCAGCGAAAAATTAAATTATAAATACAATTATCTTTCCCGCCTTTTTTCTGAGATACATGGCAGTTCTTTATCTCATTACATAATTTCACAAAAAATTGAACGGGCAAAGGAATTAATTACTTACGATGATCTTACCATTACAAAAATTGCATTCAAATTGCATTACAGTAGCGTAGCTCATTTATCTAATCAATTTAAAACGATTACAGGATTAACTCCTTCGCAGTTTAAA
>JBBPZF010000427.1:0-3068 GCA_038199105.1 Chitinophagales bacterium
ACAAGCCCTAGTTTATAGCGTTTCGACATCAAATTTAAATTATGTCGAAAATTACCACTAATTTCATCATCAAATAAATTTCATGTCGAATTGCTTGTGTCTAATAAAGGCAAAAGACGAAAATTGGTATAAAAATCAACATCAATGGCTCATAATAAAAACAATGCCTTTAACGACCTGCCTAAGTTGCCCCCCACAGACTTTGTAGAGTCGCCGGAAATTTTAAGGCATCTGGCAAAAGCCGCAAGGCATATAGGCGAATTAAACGGCCTTTGTGCCTCTTTACCCGACCCTCAGTTATTAATCAACACCATCGTACTTCAGGAAAGTAAAGATAGCTCTGCCATTGAAAATATTGTAACCACACAGGATGAATTGTATAAAGCCGCCAGTGAGGAAGGAACAGCAAGCCATGCCGCCAAAGAGGTATTAAGCTACCGGGAAGCACTTTATGTGGGATTAGAAAAAATGCAAGTACAAAAAAATTTGTTGCTCACCAATACAATGGTGGAAGTAGTGCAAACGATTAAGCAAAATAAATCAGGGATCAGAACTACTCCAGGCACTGCATTGAAAAATGCAATCAACGGCGAAGTGATTTATACACCCCCTTGTTGTGAAGATGTGTTAAGAGAAAAACTTGCAGCACTGGAACAATTTATCAACGACCCGGAAATATCATCATTAGACCCATTAGTAAAAATGGCTTTAATTCATTACCAGTTTGAAGCCATACACCCATTTGCCGATGGCAACGGAAGAACAGGAAGAATTGTAAACGCCTTGTATTTAGTACAGCAGGAATTATTATTACAGCCGGTACTTTATCTAAGCTCCTACATTGTAAAATACAAAACAGAATACTATCAATTGTTAAGAGGCGTAACTGAAAAAAATAACTGGCACGATTGGGTAATGTACATCCTTACCGCATTAATAGAAACAGCACAGCTTACTACAAAAAAAATAAGGAGTATGCTTTTGCTAAAAGAAGAATTTGAAAAGAAAATGAAAGATGTGCTTGGCGCTTCATTCAGTTACGATTTACTACAATTAATGTTTGCGTTGCCTTATTTAAAAATTGAATTATTAGAAAAGAAAGAAATAGCGCACCGGCAAACAGCATCCACCTGGTTAAAAAAACTGACCGATGCTGATATTGTGAGGCCACAAAAAATGGGAAGGACAACTTATTATGTGAACTGGAGATTGATGGAATTATTGGGGCAAGATTAGTGAGTAGAGTATTCATTTAGAAAACAGTAACAATTTATTAGATGCAAATAAGAAGTGAAATACAAATATTTTTAGATAAGCCTACTAAGGGAGAAGATAATTATGCAAAGGGAAATGCTTTCGAAAGAATGATGAGAAGTGTGTTAGAGAGCAACCAATATGAAATAACATCAAATCCGAATTTTACAATAGGTGAAGTTGATTTATTATGTGAACATAAGCATGACAAAGACATTCTCTACGTTGAATGTAAAGCCAAAGAAAAAGTTACAATTACCGACTTGCAAACATTTGGCTTTAAGATTTATTCCAAAAAACCTAAAAAAGCATATTTCATTCACACTGTAGAATTAGATCACTTTGCTTCTGGCACAAAACTCGAAGAATTTGATAAAAGGTCAGAATTAGATAATGTTACTTTCTATGGGCCTCAAAAAATTATTGAGCTACTACAAGTCAATGATAGAATCTGTAGAATTAATGAAAATGAAATACCCAGACAGGCAACTAAGCGGTTTTTAATTTTCTCCCAGTTTGGGGACTTCTTTGCATATATAGTAAACTCGACAAGCCTTGCTATTCCTAATGATTTTTATCTTTTTAGTGCAAAAGATGGTGAAAGTATAACAGATACAAAAATTGCGAAAACAGTTCAAAGTAAAATTCCTGAAGTCGCTTCTTTGAAGTTCAAATCATTATTAAGTAAGGCAAATCCCCTCACAAGCTCATATCCAATAACTGAAACTGTTGTTGAAATTCCTCAAAGTGACAGTTGGATTGATTATAAACCAGCTTCAGAAAAATTCTTTGTTGGAAGGAAAAAGAATAGAGCAGAGATAATTCAGTTTTTTAAAAATGTGTTGAATGGAACAACTACTAAAAGGGTTTTTTATTTGTCAGGAAAGTCAGGCATGGGAAAAAGCTCATTACTCAATGCAGTAAAAGCTTCATGCTCAAACAAACAAAACCAATCAAAATTTTATGCATTCACTGTAGATTCAATTAATGCCGAAACAGAACAATTTGTTGGATTAGCATTTCAAGAGCTACTTAAAAAAGCAAAAGCAGAAAATTTTATTAGTGGCAATGACGTATCCGATAATAAAATCTCATTTATTTCCTCATTTGATTTATTGAGCGATTCATCAGTAAAAAACATCATAGAATATTTAAAAGCAAATAACAAAATTCTCATCCTGATTTTTGACCAATTTGAAGATGTATTTAGGAGGGATTATTTATACAAACCATTTCATGAGTTTCTTTTACAAATTAATAATGAACAAGCAAATATTGTTGTTGGTTTTTCTTGGAAAAAGGAAATAACATTATCACCAGAGAGTGGTTCATATAAATTTTGGCAACAAGCCAAAGGACTTGGTATTCCTTTTGAACTAATTGGATTTAATAATGAGGAAATAAATCTAATTATTGCACAGTTAGAGAATGAGCCTAAAATTGGGAAATTAAATAACAGCCTAAAAAGCCTTTTAATTGAGAACAGCCAGGGATACCCATGGTTAATTAAAAAATTATGTATTCATATTTTCAATGAAGTTGTTCAACGAAAACAAAAAATTTCCACTCTTTCCAAATCAAATTTAAACATCAATAACCTTTTTAAAAAAGATATAGAAGAACTTACTGGGCTTGAGTCTAATGCTTTAATGACCATTGCAAAGAATGCCGATGTAGGTTCGTTTTTTGTAAATACCCGAGATAGCCCGTATTGCTTTTAGCATTTTCTGCTGGTAAATTTGGTTTTTTTATTTTCTAAAAACCTTTTTATCATGATGCCCTATTTAAAACAGGTTCGCCGGTCGGAAAAGCAA
>JBBPZF010000428.1:0-2429 GCA_038199105.1 Chitinophagales bacterium
ATCCAATCACTTTATACAGCATATAAGTATTTTATTTTGCCGGTTTTAAGTTTTAGCTTTAAGATTTGTTCAAATGTATAACTTTAAGAGTTGAAGCTTCATCTTAGAAATAACAATAAAAAATTTAATTAATGGTACATAATCTCAGTGAAAAACATTCTTTGGTGAGCAACTGGCTAAGTGAATTAAGGGATGTAGAAGTACAACAGGACCGTTTGAGATTTCGCAGAAACCTCGAAAAAATAGGTGAAATAAGCGCTTATGAAATAAGCAAACATCTTCTGTGGGTTGAAAAAGAAATTACGACTCCATTAGGTATATCTACCTGCAAAGTTTTAGAAAAGCAACCGGTATTGGCAACTATTCTGCGGGCAGGTCTTGCTATGCATAATGGTTTACTCAATTATTTTGATAAAGCGGACAATGCATTTATAAGTGCTTACCGAAAACATAAGCCAGATGGCTCCTTTGAGATAAGCCTTGATTATATCAGTTGCCCTGAAATGGAAAATCGCGTAGTTATTGTTTCTGACCCGATGCTTGCTACGGGATCATCTTTAGTAAAAACAATGCAGTTTATTCGTGAAGAAGGTAACCCATCCGAGATTCATATTGTATGCGCTTTAGCTTGTACAGTAGGTATTGAGTATGTATTGAGGGCAGAGCCTAAGGCTATGATATGGTGTGGCGATATTGACGATGAATTAACTGCTAAGGGTTATATTGTACCGGGCCTGGGCGACGCAGGCGATCTTGCTTATGGGGTTAAGGTTCAAATGTAAATTCTTAGATGGGGTAAATTATTAACTGGAATTGCTTGCGAATTAATTTTGATTTTTTGTATTTTACCTTTTAGTGAAACTGTTGAAAGTTTTCCTTCAAAAAAAGTATCAATATTCAATAGTCCATTACCTCTCGAATAATTTTAAAACGTATCTTTAAATTCTGAACTTTCGCTTAATGAAAAAACATATCTGTACCATCATTGTGCTTACCTGCCTCACTTTTTTTACAAAGGCACAGGATCCACATTTTTCCCAATTCTTTTCTTCCCCACTTACATTGAACCCCGCACTGACGGGAAAATTCAATGGAACTTTGCGGGTCGCCGGTAATTATCGTAACCAGTGGCCTGCGTTTAATAATGTTTTCACCACGTCAACTTTAAGTGTTGATTTTGCAATTTTAAAAAGCAGGCTGCCCGACTTTGATACATGGGGTATTGGAATACTCGCACTTACTGATAAAGCCGGCGGAGGAATACTTACCAATAATTATATCGGGCTTTCCACATCTTATCATAAAGCTTTGGATGAAGATGGCTTTCAACAGATAGGTGTAGGTTTCCAGGGCACTTATGGCCAGAAGCGGCTTGATAACAGCAAATTATATTTTGAGGACCAGCTTACGCCTTTTGGATTTACCGGCGTGACACAGGATATTTTCAGCGCTAATAATTTAAACATTAATTACTTTGATGTGAATGCCGGGCTTATTTATACGGGTTCTACTACTGCGGATAATAATTTTTATGTGGGTGCTTCCATTTATCATATTAACCGCCCAAAGGAAAGTTTCAAAGGAGGTACCTGGAACATTGCCATGCGCACCACAATAAGCGCTGGCGGCTATTTCCCCGTTTCTGATATTCTTACTCTGCACACCAGCGGTATCTACCAGGTGCAAAATAAATCTTCTGAAGTATCAATCGGTGGTGCACTTGCAACTCCGCTTGATCCGGAGAGTGAAAGCCCCTCCAATATATACCTTGGTTCCTGGTATAGAATAAACGATGCGATTATCCCTTACGTTGGCCTGGAATTTAGCGGCCTCCGTGTCGGTGCAACTTATGATATCAATACTTCCAGTTTAAAAGCAGGGTCGCAAAGCCGGGGCGGAATGGAAATTTCTCTTATTTACATTAAACAGCCATCATCAGGTGGTAAAGGCATTCCCTGCCCTAAGTTTTAATCAATATAAAATAGAGGCTTTAATTGACTGCTTGATGCCAATGAACCATAGACCAGCTCCTGCAGATAGTATGTTTGCCATAAATTTTACCATGGTTTTTTAATTGGTTGTACAATGCGAGGAACAGAAAAGAAAATATTTGGCAGCAAAACTCCCTAAGGTTATCTTTGCCGACCCTAAGCAAAAATGCCGCGTTGGTCAAGGGGTTAAGACGCCTCCCTTTCACGGAGGAATCACGGGTTCGAATCCCGTACGTGGTACTATAATTCTCATTCTTCCGTTTATTATTTGGATTTTACTCTCTTCTTTTTATATCTGCACTAATTTAATCTAACCGCTAAAAAGTGAGTTCCTTTTTTAAAGGATAGCTCAAATATTTTTTGACTCCGCTTATATCTTTCAGCAAATTTTTTTTAATGTAGTGATAATATTTCGGGTATCATTTTCAAAGATTATTG
>JBBPZF010000429.1:0-7341 GCA_038199105.1 Chitinophagales bacterium
ACTTTGAACAGAGTAAAGAAGCACCTGATAGTACATCTCTTCGTATTCCCCCCACGGACGGCCTGTTAAATCAAAATGGTAGTGATAAAAATAAAATGAAGGCTGGCGAAATTTCTTCACTACATAAGCTTGCTTTTGACAATTCTTTGCAGGCGAATATAATTACCGCTCTTTCTGATGGTAAAATAATTGAGGCTAATAATGCCGCATGCAAACTCCTGGGATACGCTAAAAAAGAATTATTAGCTAAAAACCGGTCAGTCATTTTTGAAATAAGAGAAAGCAGCTTTAAAAAAATGCTGAAGGAAAGAATGACCGAAGGCGAGGCTACAGCGTTAGTAAGTGTCAAAAGAAAAGGCGGTGAACAACTCACTTGTGAAATTGCTTCTGCAATTTTTATGGATGATGGTATTGAAAAAGCGATTACCACGATCGCAGATATGAGCCAAACTATATTGAGCCAAAAAAATATTGATGCTAAAAAAGAAAAGCTTGTTGCTGATAATATTGTTCTTGCTAAATTAAAACAGAAAGATATCGACATAAAAAAAGAAAGAATAGTTGCCGATAATATTGCTATTGCAATATCAAAGCAAAAACATATCGATACTACAAAAGCAAAAATAGTTGCTAATAATATTATACTGGCGCAGGCAAAATCAGATACAAGGCTGGCTGAAAATAATGAATGGATAAAATATATAGCTAAGGCCTCGTACGATGTAATGTGGGACTGGGATATTGTTAGTGGTGAGATTTATGTAGGAGATAGTATCGAAGAAGTGTTTGGATATAGAGTGAGCAACAATACGGTGAATTTTAAGCATTTTTTTCGTTGTCTTATCCCGGAAGAAAAAAGTATAGTTGAAAAAAAATTATTGGAAATACTCAGTTCCGATAAAAACACATGGAATGATTCTCACATGTTCAGGCGCCATGATGGGTCTGTAGCCTTTACCACAAGCCGGGCAAGTATTGTAAGAGATGAAAACGGGAAAGCCGTACGTTTGATAGGCGCTACACAGGATGTAAGCCGGCTCCAGGAACTGGAAATTAAACTGGAAGAGCAAATAACTAACCCGGAGAAAGACAGTGAAAAATTTCTCCTTGCTGCCCAACTTTCTTTGGATGTGATATGGGATTGGAAAATATTAACCAATGAAATATTCATAGGCGAAGGGTTCCGGGAATTGTTTGGATATACAATACAGGATAATAAAGGCAATGTAACAGATTGGGGAAATCATCTTCACCCGGATGATAAAGAAGCAGTAAAAAAAGGATTCCAGGATGCGATTGAATCAGGTGCTTCTCTCTGGCAACATGCTTACCGGTTTACCAGGGCGGATGGCTCTATTGCGAATATATTTGACAGGGCAAGTATTTTCAGGAATGCTGAGGGAAAAGCGTACCGGGTTATAGGTGTTATGCAGGATATCAGCCTTCAGAAGGAAAAGCGGGTAGCACTACCTGAGTCTGCAAATGACAAGAGGAGCATGCTTATCGAAAGAATAAAAAATGTAATTGTAGATTTCGTTCATCATTCAAATGAGCAGTTGCAAACTAATTTTTCAGATTATCTCAGTAAGAAACTTGAATACGATTATACCTATCTCGCCAATCTTTTTTCAGAAGTAGAAAATATCCCCATTCGGAAATTCATTATTGCACAAAAAATCGAGCTGGTAAAAGATTTAATATTGAATGATGAATTAAGCATTACAGAGATCGCCGTCAAACTTCATTACAGCAGTGTAGGTCATTTATCTAACCAATTTAAAAAGGTCACAGGTTTCACGCCAACTTACTTCAAGCAACTGCGCAATCAACGAAACACTGTATTGGAAAATGTGTGAAAGATGTAACTGCTTTCTTAAAAGCATGTAACACATTCACAGATTGTACTGCCTCCTTTTACGTTTAATAATCGTGTCAAACTTAAAACACGACAATCACATCTAAAGTATAATTATGAAAAACAACTCTTTCTACAAAGAGAAACTCCTTATGCGCACATCTAAAGGCTACTCTCACATTTTAAGCAAATGGTTTATATTAACACTGCTCGTTCTTTTTGCGGCAGGATGCAAAAAAGTTACTGAAGAGCCGGGCCTTATTGGCGTTTGCCCTAAAGTAGTTTCAACCAGCCCTGCTGACACTGCCACCGGGGTAAGCCTCACCACAAAAGTAGATGCCACCTTTAACGAGGCTATGAATCCTTCCACCATCAACACCGCTACATTCACCGTGCAACAGGGAACAACCGGGATTGCAGGCGTGGTGACTTATACCGGCTCTACTGCTACCTTTTCTCCCACGGCTAACCTTGCTCCCAACACCAGCTATACCGGAACTATTGTCGCAGGTGTAAAAGATCCTGCGGGCAATGCTATGATAGCCAATTATGTCTGGAGCTTTAAAACAGGCGCAGGCCCGGATATAACGGCACCTTATGTTACGGCTACTGATCCTTTAAATGCTGCCATAAATGTAGCGCTGGACAAAAATATTTCAGCAACTTTCAGTGAAGCAATGGATCCTTCAACCATCCCTACGAATTTTACTATAACGAATACAACACTTGGAGGAACTTCGATAACAGGAACGGTTTCTTATAGCGGTACCACTGCTGTTTTTAAACCGTCTGTTGATTTTTCACCTAATACCACCTATGCAGCTACTGTTACTAAGGGGGCGAAAGACATGGCAGGTAATGGAATGGCAAATAATTATGTATGGAACTTTACTACAGGACAGGTGACACCTCCACCAGTAATAGGAGGTATGTCTGATTTTGGAGTTTTTGGAGGCAACGCAGGAATCACCAATCAGGGATTGAACACTGTGATTAATAATGGAAATATCGGAACCACTGCAGCTTCTACTTTAATAACAGGATTCCACGACGGCACTATGGGTGATATCTATACAGAAACACCGCTTAATGTAGGCGATGTGAAAGGCAGAATTTATACAGCTCCACCGACACCCGGCAATGCAGCATCTTTTGTAATCGCAACAAAAGGCCTTGCTGATGCAACTATTCTCTATAATAGTATTTCTCCTGCTTCTAAGCCAGGCGGCAGTGACCCCGGCGCAGGCGAATTAGGTGGACTAACGCTGGCACCCGGCATCTATAAATCTGCAAGTGGTACTTTCAAAATAACAAATGGCGATCTCACACTCGATGCAAAAGGCGATCCGAATGCTGTATGGATTTTTCAAACAGCAGCAGGGTTAACAGTAGGAGTTGCAGGACCAGCAGGCGCACGGAGTGTAAAGATGATCAACGGGGCTTTACCCAAAAATGTATATTGGTATGTTGGCAGCGCAGCTACGATCAATGCAGCAGGCGGTGGCATCATGACCGGAACTATCATTTCATCAGCAGGCATCACTTTCTCTACTGCAGGCAACGCAGTACAAACCGTATTGAATGGCAGGGCTATTTCTTTGGTAGCTTCTGTTACCATGGTAAACACAACCATTAATGTACAATAAGGCTTAAGACAATTTTTTAATTCCGGCCGGAGCCGAAATTAATTAAACCAATTAATTAATAAAATATAAACAGACTCCATGTTACAATATCATATATCAAAACAAAAATTCACTATTCTATTTGCTGCATTGATCTTTACAGCAATAATAGGAAATGCCCAACAAGCAAAACGGCCACAACCCGTTTGGTGGTTTGGCGAATCAGGCGCCGCAAACTTTAATAAGTATCGTGGTACCACGCAAATGCTCAACAACAACTTAACGATTCCAACTGCCTTTCACAAAGGAGATGGCGTAAAGCCTTATTTTTCTTTATTGACCGAATATAGGCCAAATAAAGTATGGGGTGGCATGTTAAACATAGCCTACGATAATCGCGGCGGTAAGTTCGATGGCGTAGTGGCTCCATGTAATTGTGCAGCCGGTTTATCTACTAATATTAGTTCTATAACGGTAGAGCCGAGCTTACGGGTAGCCCCGTTTGCTTCTGCATTTTATTTATTTGCCGGACCTACTATAAGTTTTAATATCGCAAATACTTTTACTTATACACAGGAAAAGCAGGCAGATAGAAGAGCTGACTGGAGCGATATGCGCAAAACAGTATTTTCAGCACAGGCTGGCGCTGGTATAGATATTCCTGTTTCCAAATCAACGAGTGCTACGCAAATGACCATTTCGCCATTTGCATCTTTTCAAACAGATTTAGGCCAGGCTCCTCGTAAAGTAGAATCATGGTCAGTATATACCATTCGCGCAGGAATAGCACTTAAGTTCGGTATCTCTAAAAAATCAACTCCTGAAAAAACTGTTACTCAGCCCGTAACTGCCCCGGTAGTAGTGGCTGAAAAAGAAGTTCAATTTTCTGTAAGAGCGCCGAAAGTAATTCCATTAAGCCGCCAGGTGAAAGAAACATTTCCATTGCGGAACTCTGTATTCTTTGATGCCGGTTCTGTTGAAATACCCAATCGTTATGTTCAATTGAACAATGCACAGGCTTCCTCTTTTAAAGAAGAACAATTGCAACAAGGTCAACCAGCTAATTTGAACGATGGCCGTTCAGCAAGACAACTGGCAGTCTATCATAATATTTTAAACATAATGGGAGACAGGCTGAGAAGCAATCCGCAGAGCGCTATTTCATTAACCGGTTCTTCAAATAAAAACCCGGCGGAGGGTAAAGTACTTGCTGAAAATGTAAAGCAATATTTAGTAAGCGCTTTTGGAATTAATCCTTCAAGGATAAGTACCGAAGGAAGAGATAAACCTGTGATACCCTCAGAACATCCGGGTGCTACCAAAGAACTCGCCTTATTACGCGAAGGTGACAGAAGGGTTGACATTGAAAGTACTTCCCCTGAATTATTGATGCAGATAGGAGGCGTTAACGCAGGATTTTTGAAGCCTGTGCAAATAACAGCAGTGCAGCAGGACCCTTTAGATAGCCACGTGATTTTTAGTGCAGGCGATGCTAATGAATTATTAAAATCATGGAACGTTGAAGTGACAGACGAGCAAGGAAATGTACAACACTACGGCCCATACACAACTGATGAAGCATCAGTTCCCGGAAAGACTATCTTAGGCAGCAACACACAGGGCAATTATAAAATTGTAATGCTTGGAGAAACAAAAAGCGGTCATGCTGTTAGAAAAGAAAGCAGTGTTAGTTTAATAAAAAGAGAGGATCCAAAACAAGAGGGTTTACGCTATAGCATTTTATTTGATTTCGATAAATCAAACTCAATCGACGCTTATAAGAACTTTCTTACCGACGTTGTAGCGCCTTTGGTTCCTGGTAACAGCACAGTTGTTATTCATGGACATACTGATATTATTGGTGATGAGAAATACAATCATTCATTATCACACGAGAGGGCAATGGGCACTCAGCAAATTATAGAAAGTGCTTTATCAAAAGCCGGTAAAACAGGCGTTAAATTTGAAACCTACGGTTTTGGTGAAGATGAAAGCATGGCACCATTTAATAACAAACTTCCTGAAGAACGTTTTTACAACAGGGCGGTAATTATTGATATTATTCCTGGTAAATAAACAGGTTGGATACCTGGTAATTTCATTTTAATTGGATTATGTATTTAGCTTCTCCCACCAGGGTGGCTTTTAAGTAAAATACGGTAAGTTCAAAATATTATTTACTACTAATTAAACCTTCATTTATTAATTTCGTCTCAATTATTCACCTATAAAACAAACTGTAATTATGAAAATTAACAATCTTTCCCTTGCGTTTATTGCCTCTGCTGTATTATTACTTTCTGCATGTAAAAAAGAGGATACAAACTCAACACTTCAAATCCGCATGACAGATGCCCCTGCTTCCTTTGACGAAGTAAATATAGATTTGAAGGAGGTCAATGTAAAATTCGCAACAGACACCGCTGGATGGGTATCTTTGCAAACCACGCCCGGAGTCTATAATCTTTTAGGCTTTCAAAATGGCGTGGACACCTTAATTGCACGCGGCGCATTTCCATCAAATGTTGTAAAAGAGATCCGACTGGTATTGGGCGATAATAATACCATTAAGTTTGGTGGGCAAACTTATCCACTTACAATACCGAGTGGTTCAGAATCTGGCTTAAAAATAAAAGTAAGTAAGGATTTAAAGGCAAATTTAGAAACTCTTCTAATTGATTTTGATGCAGCACTTTCTGTAAAAGAAGAAATAGATGGTTATAAATTAAGGCCAGTGCTTCGGATAAAGTAAATCACTTTATTAATGAAGGTGTCACTCTATAAAAAAGAGGCTGTCTCAAAAGTAGACAGCCTTTTTTATTTTCAGTTTTTTGAGGCAGGTGTATCAACAAAGGAGTGTAGATAAATTTTGTAAAGCGTCGACGTAATAAAGGAGATAATATATTTGTCTGATTAGTATACGAAAACATATACTCTGCGTAGCTTCAAAGCATACCGGCATATCAGCCCATGCCGGAACAGAAGATTGTCAAACATTGGCGCCCATCAAAGCAAAACACAAACTGGATTTATACACACCATAGCCCGTTACCAGGCTACTAACTGGAATGGCTGCCCGTTGAGGGGAGCCTGCCATAAATCAAAGCACAACCGCATAATAGAAAGCCGCCTCAATTATTATGAGGCGGCCTCTTTTAATTTATGCTAAACTTTCCAGTGCACTAAACAATAAAAGGATCAACTATTGCTAATACCTGTGCCTTTGTTAATGGCTCATCAAATGCTTCGCTGGCATCTTCAGCCGTGATAGCAAATCCGTTTATACCAACAATATTTACGCCAGCCTGGGTTGTTAGTTCTTCCCCATCGTAGCTGGGCTGTACCAAGGGTGTAGCAATGCCACTTTGGTTCAATGTGATCCATGGCTGCAGTAAAACACCTGCCGGAACCAGTAACCCATTTCTTCGCCCGATTTCACGCACATGAGCTGCATGCCTTCCCTCTACGGAGTGAATACGTAGTGCTGCCCTTAGCACTTCATTACTGCTGATGAGGTTGCCTGCCTGTCCTTTATAGGCACGAACACCGGTATCTTCAAACGTTTGGGATACTGCAAGGTAAGTTGCATAATTGCTGAACACATCAGCAAAAGGGCCAGCCATTGATCCATTACCGGCAGTGTAGTCAAAAGCGGGTTTAGGAACAGGAGTACCTCCTAAAGCAACAATAGTAGAACGCAGGAACGCAACATGTTCTGTTTCATGAGTACTGAAGGTTTGAAAAGCAGGCCTGTCCACATCAGCAATTAAACCTGGGGTGCCAAGGCCTGTAACATAAAATTCAGATTCTAAATATTCAAGAGTCAAAGCAAAATTCAAAACATCAAGAATTTGCTGGGTA
>JBBPZF010000430.1:0-5421 GCA_038199105.1 Chitinophagales bacterium
ATAGTAATGATGATTGCCAGTACGCCATCGCTAAAGGCTGTAACCTTACACTATCCATGTGCTTAAATAATACTGTTTAGATGAATAGATAAAGTTGTAAATCTAAAGTAAAAAACAAATGACGTGGCAATAAAATCAACGGGACAATTTAATTATTTAATCACCATTCCCTGTCCGCTTCACCGTTTAATATATGCATGATAAAGAGGTGTTTATTTTCATAATAATCCGGGGCGGATTTTGGTTTATTTAAAAAAACAGGCATGAAATGAAAATCATGAAACACGGAATAATTGCTGTCATTAATGTTCTCTATAAAGTTTTGCGGATGATGTAAAAGTATATTCAAAAAATAATGAGCCATTTCGAATCCTTTATAAGCCATGTCTGAAGGCTTCGCCCGATATAACTTAAAATATTTTTGCACCAGTACATCATTAAAGGAATTGTCTTCCGTATCGTAATGAGGGGTAGTATAGAGAATGGGAAAACCTGAATAAGCATCTTTTTTTGCAAAGCTTTTAAAGCCGTCCCAATTGGGCATTCCAATCAAATAAAGAGGATGTTTTTTTTGTATCGGGTAGCATGCATCTGCAAGCTTTTGGGCAAATATTTCATTTAAGTTTGCGCCGATTATCACGGTAGAAGACAGCGTATCAATCCTGCGGAGCAGCGCCCAGGAAGAGATAGAACTATCGAGGGCAATTGTTTTTATATTTAAAATTGGTTTGCCATCTACGCTGTTTATTTCCCGAAAATAATTTTCAATCCTATCGTCTCCCTTTTTTTTGATAAGATATATTTTGTCTGTGCCATGCTTTTGCAAGAGGTAACTAAAGATGCCCTCGCAATGGGCTTTCAAAGTAGAATTGACAATTAATAAATCCGGGTTATCGGTAACGCCACCATCATTAGGGTAGGTAGCGGATATAAACGGTATTTTTTTCTCCAGGGAAAAATTGGCGAGCTCCTGGTAATCGGGTTCTTTCACGCTCCCGATAATGAGATCCATACTATCGAGCACCCTGTTTTTTATAAGCCAGGATATGGGCCTTCTAAAACCTTTGGAGTCAAAAATAAATGCTTCGGCTTTTTTGCCATTCAGCAATAATGTGTCAAAGGCTATCTGGGCGCCTTGTACAAATTCCACAGCGGGCATTATAAATTTCGGAATGGAATTACCTGCAGAAACGTCTGTGTTATCAAATACTGAATCCAGATACATGGGAGCAAATACAGCAACTTTATAAACTTTTGTATCTAAGGAAGCAAAATTGTTTTGTGCAAATAAGTTGTGTGCTCCGGCAATAAATACAATTGCAATAAGTAAGAAAATATTTTTTTTCATTCTGAAATTTATCTGTGAAATGCAAGGCTCTACATTATGGGCTTCGCAAGCCCGGTGTATTACAACCGATTTCAATTTTTACTTTTTACTTTTTATTGACTACTGACTATCGCTCATTGCCCATTGCCCATTGCCCATTGATTATTCCCATTCTATAGTCGCGGGAGGCTTGCTGCTGATATCATACACAACCCTGTTTATCCCTTTTACGTTATTTATTATTTCGTTAGAAACATAAGCAAGAAAATCGTAGGGGAGATGTGCCCAATCAGCCGTCATGCCATCTACGGAAGTTACCGCCCTCAATGCAATGGTAAATTCATACGTTCTTTCATCACCCATTACACCTACACTTTTTACAGGTAGCAAGATGGCTCCGGCCTGCCAAACAGTTGCATACAAATCGTATTTTACCAAAGCATCTGTGTAAATCGCATCTGCCTGTTGCAACAATTGTACCTTTTCTTCGGTTACTTCTCCTAAAATTCTTATGGCTAATCCCGGGCCGGGAAACGGATGCCTGTTCAGAAGTGCGGCAGGAATGCCCAATTCAGCTCCGACCTTTCTTACTTCATCTTTAAATAATGAGCGAAGCGGCTCAATCAATTTTAATTTCATATAGTCAGGAAGCCCGCCAACATTGTGGTGTGACTTGATAGTAACCGAAGGGCCATGCACTGAAACTGATTCTATCACATCCGGATAAATTGTTCCCTGGCCTAAAAAATCTATGTCTGCAATCTTATGTGCTTCCTGGTCAAAGATTTCGATAAAACATTTTCCAATAGCTTTTCTTTTTTCTTCAGGCTCCGGTTTCCCGGCAAGCTTTGCATAAAAATGATCTTTGGCGTCAACACCTTTTATATTCAGCCCGATACTTTTACAAGAATCGAGCACTTGTTCAAATTCATTTTTTCTTAGTAAGCCATTATCAACAAAAATTCCAAAAAGATTTTTACCAATGGCACGATGAATAAGTGTTGCAGCAACGGTAGAATCAACGCCGCCGCTTAAGCCCATCACTACTTTTTTATCTCCGATTATTTTTTTGATCTCTGCAATTGTATCGTTGATAAAGTGCGCCGGCGTCCAATCCTGTTTGCAGCCGCATATCGTTACTAAAAAGTTGCTTATTATTTTTTTGCCTTCGGCAGAATGATATACCTCGGGGTGAAACTGGATTCCATAAATTTTAGCCAGGCTATTTTCGCTTCTGAAAGCCGCGACTGGTATGGAATGGGTAAGTGCGGTAATAGAAAAATTTTCCGGAAGCTTTGTAATGGTATCGCTATGACTCATCCATACATCGGTGTCATTTTTTACATCTTTTAATAACTCGTCAGCCTTTTGCACCTGTAGCTTTGCTCGACCATACTCACGCTTGTCACTTTTTTCCACGAGGCCGCCATAAAGCTTCGCGGTAAGTTGGGCGCCGTAGCAAATGCCTAACACCGGTAATTTTTCAGCTAAAGTTTTTATATTAACAGATGGCGCATTTTCTTCATTTACTGAGAAAGGAGAACCGGAAAGAATGATACCTTTCAAATCTTCCGTAAAAACAATTTCTTTATTGAATGGAATAATTTCACAATACACATTTGCTTCCCGAACGGCCCTGGCAATCAGTTGTGTGTATTGTGAGCCAAAGTCGAGGATCAGAATTTTTTCTGTCATTTGCTGCGAAGGTAAAAAGTTTATCGAAGGTTTGTTATACCAAATGAATGAAATAAATTACATATAAAATTGTATAATGCCTATGGCATAAATTGCATTTTCTTTAATCATAAAACTTTTGCAATGAAAAATTTCATAACTATTGTTGGTGCAGCTTTCTTTTTTGGTTCGTGTAATGTGAGTTTCAGTGGAGATTCGCTTTCGGGCAATGGCAATGTGAAAACAGAAACAAGGAACGTTGGTAACTTTAATGCTGTAAAGACATCAGGCTCCATTGATATAGAGATCAGCCAGGGCGACACCTATTCTGTGTCTGTTGAGGATGACGAAAACATATTGCCAGTGATAGTTACCGAAGTAGAGGGCGGTGTTTTAAATGTTCGTTATAAAGACAATACCTCCATTAATCAGGATCATGCAAAAGTTTATATTAAGGCGCCCTCTCTCGATAAAATAATCTCATCCGGCTCAGCAGACATTGCCATCACTGATGTTGTAAAAAATAACCGCCGAATAGAAATTTCTCTTGCCGGTTCGGGAAATATTAAAGGCGGTGTAGATGCTCCTGAAATTAATGCATCTATTGGCGGCTCCGGCAACGTAAACCTTAGCGGACGCACAAAAAATTTTAATGGAAAAGTGAGTGGCAGCGGGGATCTTAATTGCGGTGACCTGCAAAGTGAAAATACAGAAGTGAGTGTTTCGGGGAGCGGCAATGCACACGTGTATGCAAGTGTAAGCCTGAAAGCACAGGCAAGTGGCAGCGGAGATATTTACTATCGTGGTAATCCTTCCTCTCCTGAAATACATACTTCGGGAAGTGGTTCGGTGCAGCCAGAATAGTACGTAGCAAAGTGCAAAAAAAACCTGGCCTTTACTAAAGGCCAGGTGAAGATTGATCCTTTTAATTTTTCTACATTGAGAAGAAGAATTCTTCAGAAACGATCTTGCCGTCTTTTACTTTATACAAGCAAATTTCACTCATCATCATTCTTTCCCTGTCTTTCATTTTCGCGTCCATATCCCACGAAATGGCGAAGTAATTACCTGCGACTATAGGGTCAGAAATGGTTGCTCCGTGAAACTCCTCAAGTATAGAATTAAACATTTCCCCTTTCTTTTTTATAGCGTCCATTCCTTTGGTTTCCCTGGGGCCCATGGCATCAGTCGGCTCAATACTTACAGCATCCTGCGCATACAATTCGTTTTGGGCATCTTCGAGTTTACCATTGCGGCAAAGCTCTAAAAGACGGTCTGCTACTTCTTTTGTTGTCATTGTTTTTGTTTTAGATTTTGAGATAAAATTTTTATAATTGTTCGTTCAGTTGTAGTTTAAGTAATTGATCTTTTTATTTCGCACTGTATGTTGCGACATAGATTTTTATTTGCTACCAACTTAATATTATTGACACCAAGCCGTGTACTCAAAAAGAGAATTTAATTTTTGTTGAAAATCGGTGGAGTAGGGTAGTCAACCTGGGTAAACATAATCTTAGTAAAGATTTATATTTGTGTCCTTTAAAAAAAACAAACGATAAGTTTGATTGTCACCCGACCCGGATTCGAACCAGGACAATTAGAATCAGAATCTAACGTACTACCATTATACGATCGGGCTATAGATAAACAAATGTAAGAATGTATGTTTTATATTTCCAAGGTTGATCTTTATGATTTCAACATTTGCGATGCGATTATTAAGAATCAATCTGGCGGTTTTGCATGCAATAATATACAGGCCTGAAAACAGGATAATGGAAAAAATATTACAGAAGAGATTTTTAAAAAGAGAAATTTCTCATACATCGTAACATTAAAGCAGTAACCGTTTAAAATTTACTGTCGTTCACTTCGATCCAATAGCCATCGGGATCTTGTAAATAGATTTGACCAATACCATCGGGCCTCATTTGAATTTTCTTATCACCTTGCCAGTTCCCGTATTTTATCAAAAGTTGGTCAAGATGTTTCGTGAAGTCAGTCAATGACGCTACTTTAAAAGCGAGATGAATATTTATATCGTGCGGTACAACTGCCTTAGCGCCGCCTACCACATGAAGTTGGCTATGGGCGCCTATTCTGAACCAGTTGTGTCTTCCATCATGAAAAGGCTCAGGTATTTGTTGCAGTTGCATTACATTTTTGTAAAATTCTGTGCTCTTATTTAAATCAACCACGTACACGGTGATATGGTCAACAACCGGCGATTGCGATGCAGCCATAGTATTACTTTTTTGCAACGCAATAGCAATCGTTTTATCGGCAAGTTCTCCCATTACTTTATAACCTGCTGCATTTGGATGTACGCCATCCTGCGAGTATTCTGCCTTCATTCCCTTGCGGTCATCAACCACGGAAGAAAAATAATCGAGGTAAAAACAATCATGCGTTAGCGCATA
>JBBPZF010000431.1:0-2739 GCA_038199105.1 Chitinophagales bacterium
AAATACAGGCATGGGCCTTGCACTTGCCGCAAGTGTAAAGGGTTACAATTGCATTTTTGCCACCACCGATAAACAATCAAAAGAAAAGGCCGACATATTGAAAGCGGTAGGCGCCGAAGTAATTGGGTGCCCGACAAATGTAGAGCCTGACGATCCGCGCTCTTATTATTCCGTTTCCAAAAGGCTCGCCGAAGATGTGCCCGACTCGTGGTATGTGAACCAATATGACAACCTTGCCAACAGGCTCGCCCATTATGAACAGACCGGGCCGGAGATATGGGAACAAACGGAAGGCAAAGTCACACACCTGGTAGTTGCTACTGGTACCGGAGGAACTATAGTTGGAACAGCTAAATATTTAAAGGAAAAAAATCCAGAAATAAAAGCATGGGCTATAGACAGTTATGGTTCTTTGCTAAAAAAATACTTTGATACCGGGGAGTTAGATGAAAAAGAAGTTTACCCTTATGTAAGCGAAGGCTTTGGTGAAGATTTTGTGCCTGCCAACTACGACATGCAATACATTGACCGCTTTGAAAAAGTGACTGATAAAGATGGCGCTGTAATGGCCCGTCGCATTGCAAAGGAAGAGGGCCTTTTTTGCGGCTATAGTGCAGGCAGTTGCCTGCAGGGATTGATGCAACTAAAAAAAGAATTGAAAAAAGATGATGTGGTCGTTTGCATATTCCACGATCATGGAAGCCGATATGTGGCAAAAATATATAATGACCAATGGATGATGGAAAGAGGCTTTCTTGAAGTAAAGACTTTTAAAGATCTCGTGAGTGGCCGCGGCAGCCAAAAGCTGCTGACGGTAAAGCCAGATCAAACGGTAGCAGAAGCTATTGAACTCATGAAAAACTATGACATTGAGAATTTGCCTGTTATGAATGGAGAGGGAATAGTGGGTTCCCTAAGTGAAGGTGGCTTATTCAATAAAATTTTATCAAATCCCGAGATAAAAGACCAAACCATTGAATCGGTTATGGAAAAGGAATATCCCATTGTTGATTTCGAAACTCCCGTTGAAAAACTGAGCAAACTTATATCAAAACAAAATGGAGCTGTGCTCGGAAAAGATGAAACGGGCGCATACCATATTGTAACCAAGTATGACATCATACAAAGCCTGGCGAAATAAGACATATTTTCGGAATGCATTCACAACTATTTGCTATATAGTAGCTTATAAGCCAATTCTAAAATTTTACAGGAGCCTTAAAACGAAGTCTTACTATTCACCATGGGTAATTATACTTGTTGCTCTCCCGTTTTTCTACCATTTTTCCAGTAATTTTCTAACACTTAAGATTAGGCAGTAATGCTCTTGTGTAAGTATATGTGTACCATATCTTTGTACCAGAAGTTGATTGATGTTGATTTAAAGCATTAATCTAAAAAATATCCAAATATCCGATCGAAAAGTCAAAGATGAATCTATCCAAATTCCAAAAAAACCAAGAAATCCAGTATCAGTCAACTTCTATTTTAATTTGTCCAATATCGCTTCTTTGCGAATAGTAAAGAGGAAGAAATAAAAAGAAATTATTCTTATGAAAACCAACAACATCCATTGAATTCCGAACCAAATCCAGTAAAAAACCAAACGTCCAAAGTTCCATCGAAAACCAACCAAATCCGTTTAAAAGCCAAAACATCCAAAGTCACTTGAAAACCAAAAAGATCTCATTGAAAAAAATTAAACGCTAAAGATCTTAAAAATTCAATCCTTTAAAGACTATCTGAAACCAGTAAATTAATTTTTCCTGGAGGAGAAGAAAATCTCCAAAAAAGTCCCAAGGAAGTCTGTTGACCACAGACAAAAAAAATTGCTTCTGTAATAGTTGTACATCAACGTTACAGAAGTTTTTTTATTTTAAGCATATCCATTCTTCCCAACCAGTTCCGTATTTGTATTTATAATTGTCCTATGCATTTTCCTGTAAGCCAAATTCGTTTTGCGAGGAGCAATTTTTTTTGGAAAGTTATACCACACACATTTTCTTTAAATTTGTTTTATGGACATACATGAAATTATAACTACTGACACTGATATTTTAGGCGGTCAGCCTGTCTTTAAAGGTACACGTGTTCCAGTTGAAAGTTTATTTGACCATTTAGAAGCCGGAGTGCCGCTTGATGAATTTTTAAACGATTTTCCAACCGTTTCTAAAGGACAGGCAATCGCATTGTTAGACATTGCGAATAAACTTTTAACTTCTAAAAACGTGGCTCAATTATATGCGACTGTTGCTTGATGAAAATCTACCAAAGCGGCTTAAACAGGACTTTACTGAACATGAAATTTATACTGTTCGTGACAAGGAGTGGAACGGTGTTAAAAATGGAGAATTGCTGAAACTCCTTGTTGGCAATTCTTTTGATGCATTATTGACTTACGATAAAAACTTACAACATCAACAAAATTTTTCAAATATACTATAGCTGTTTCGTTTTAACAGCAAAAATCAATCAGTATTCGGAATTGACAAAATTAACACCGAAGATAAAAGAGTATTTAAGCAAAGAACAAATGCCAATCGGGCCTATTGTAATCCCAGGTGATTAAGGTTTACACCTATAATTTAAAACCCACGATCCTAACTTTACATGCATGATCTTAACGGAGATTGATAGCTCAAAACAGTACAAGCGCATAATCTCTTTGGTGCCATCCATCACGGAATTGCTAAGCGATCTCGCCCTTGAAAAAGAAGTGATTGCTATTACAAAATTTTG
>JBBPZF010000432.1:0-2120 GCA_038199105.1 Chitinophagales bacterium
CCAGCTTTGATTATTCACTTAAAACAAGGTAATACGGGGTAGGCTTATAAAATTTGATTGCTTTCTACTAAGGTTTCCTGTTCTCAATGCAATTTCAATTTATTCTATCTGAAGATTTATAATCACCATATTCCTGATTTTGTTTCCATTCTACCTAATCATATAAATTTTAAAAAAATTGAGATTAGGGATTCTTCATGCAAACATTACAACCATTGAAATTAAAACCCGAAGGGTTGATATTATTATAGCAAAGAGAACAAATTTATAATTTCTAACCCGTGGGGTGACATTTTTTATTTACGTAAATTGTTTGCTATGCCGGGGTCATTTTCTAAACTATAGAATGATTAGTAAACATTTTTTAATATCACCCCTACGGGGTTTATCTTACTTTCATTTTTACATCTTTCTATAATCATGACACCCTTTCAAAAGGGTGCATCCCAAATTGTCGCTATTGGAAATATTCTAAATTTGGGGAACCAATATTTACTAACATGACTAGTGTCATGTCAACTTAATAATGTCGTATAATTATTATAGCTTTACCAACCAAAAACTATGGTAAAGTATAAAGTAACATTAACACAACACGAGCGTAATCAGTTAACTGATATTATCAGCAAGGGAAAACACAGTGCACAACTATATAGGACAGCATACATATTGCTTAATTGTGATGAGGGAGAGTATGGGAAGAAGGTAATTAATGAAAATATATGCAATGTTTTAAAGATAAGCATGCGTATGATAGATCGGGTGAAACAGCGGTTTGTGGAGGAAGGATTTGAAACATGTCTGGAACGAAAGCCGATGAGTAAAACAAAAGAGGGAAAAGTGGATGGAGATGTGGAAGCTCATCTTATTTCATTAAGCTGCAGCAAACCACCCAAAGGATTTTCAAGATGGTCATTAAGACTATTGGCTGACAAGATGGTTGAATTACAGCACGCAGAAAGTATTTCTCACGAAACAGTAAGAAGGGTGCTAAAAAAAACGAGTTGAAGCCATGGAAGGTAATTGGGTGGGTGATACCCCCCAATCAAAACAGTCAGTTTGTAGCATCGATGGAACAGGTGTTAGATGTATATAAAAGACCCTACAATAAAGACTTTCCGGTAGTATGCATGGATGAATCGCCCAAGCAATTGATTAAAGAAAGCCGTACAAGCATTGCCATGAAACCAGGCATGGACAAAAAGATCGACTTTGAATATGAAAGATGCGGAGTAGCTAATATATTTCTTGCCTCAGAGCCATTGAAAGGAAAAAGATATGTTGAAGTAACCGAAAGAAAAACAAAGGCAGACTGGGCTGTGTTTATAAAACAGATTGCTGATGATTGGTATAAAGGGGCGAAAAGAATAACCTTGGTGATAGATAATTTAGCTACGCATAAAGCAGCCGCTTTGTATGAAATGTATCCGCCAAAAGAAGCAAAAAGAATGGGACAGATTTGAATTTATATATACACCTAAACATGGCAGTTGGCTAAATATGGCAGAGATAGAACTTAATGTTTTAATGGGTCAATGTCTCAATAGAAGAATTGATAATATGGAAGAAATGAAAGTAGAAGTAAACGCGTGGCAACAACATCGCAATAATAAGGAAGCAACGATTAACTGGCAGTTTACAAAAGATGATGCAAGAATCAAGCTTAAAAGACTTTATCCGACTATTTTATATTGACATGACACTAGAGAAGAATATCTTGCTATTGCATCTGAGAAATATGATGAACTGCAAGCACTCAACAAAATCGACAATTTTTATGCTTACGAAAAAGAGTTTGAAAAAATTTTAAAAGAACTTGGTCGAACGGTTTTTGAAAAAAGTTTAAGTGATTTACCCGCCGACAGGCGTAAAAAAAACACTCACAAAATTAGGATTGATCGAAGTAAGCAACAAACATCCCTTTAGCAAAGATGTCAATGGGTTTCAGATAAGTCCTTTATTGCAAGAATTGATTGTGTATTTTGCACAGTTAGAATGTTATGAAAAATGCCCTGAGATTTTGAAAAAAACTATCGGAATAGAAATAGGCCATTCACAAATACAGAGGGTAGCTGATACCTATGGAAAAGAACTTGGAAAAATGATTGCGGCCACAAGGA
>JBBPZF010000433.1:0-2328 GCA_038199105.1 Chitinophagales bacterium
ATGGTGGTGAAATAAAAGTGGAGAGTAAAGAAGGAGAGGGGAGTGCGTTTGTAATCCTGCTTTCAAACATATAAACATAATTATCAGATGAAACACCTAATCATATTATTTATTCTGCTAAACGTTCATTGGGCTGCGGTGGCGCAATGGGATACTTCAGTGATAAGGCTGAATAAAATTGGAGCAGATGGTATTCTTTTAAATAAGGGTTGGAAATTTCAGGCCGGCGACAACCCGGATTGGGCAAGGCCGGAGTTTAACGATAAAAGTTGGCATCCTATTGATCCCACAAAAGACATTTACGACCTGCCCCAACTTTGGAAAGGAATTGGCTGGTTAAGGCTGCACTTCTTTGTAGATAGCGCGGTCACCGGTTCGTTGGCGATGGAGATACAGCAGTCTGGTGCTTCTGAAATCTATCTTAACGGAAAACTGCTTCGACGCTTTGGTGTCGTAAGCACAAATCCTAACACGATAAAAGCATTTTCCCCAAACCGCCCTTTTTCACTGACAAACTCAAGGAATACAGAACAGGTATTAGCCGTACGCTATATCTTACAGCCTCGTATAAAGTACAGCACACACTTTGGCCAACAAAATACAGGCTTATCTATAAAAGTAAATACCATAGAAAACGGCAACTACCAATACCCGATCCAAATTTACGAGGCCGAGACGAATATGTTTCGAGTAGGTGTGTTTGCGATTTTGGCAATTCTGTACCTCTCCTTTTATCTGTTTAACCGCACCCAAAAAGTGAATCTGCTCTTCTCAGTCTATGCATGCATACAGGCCATTGATTGGATGAAGTTTTTATTGTCAAAGTCTTTACAATATGTTCAATCTTTGTTTTGGATCAATAATCTTTCATTAGCCTTACAGGTTTTGAGCTTCTTGGCCATGATCACGGCCATCTACCGTTTACTGGGGCAGAAACGGGGTTGGATCTTCTACTCATTGATTGCCCTTGGCATTATCAGTATTCCCATGGGGGCACTATTTTACGGATGGGGCTGGACTATTTTTGGCTTGCTCTTTACAAACTTAGTAAACATTGAGATCACGCGTATCGCATTAAAGGCTGTGCGTAGCCATAAAAAAGGCGCCTGGATTATTGCCGCCGGAGGCATCAGCTATCTGTTGTTGTGGTCCCTGGTTACACTGCAATGGTATGGCATTTTTGAAGGGTTTGGCGTGGACACGTTCACCTTTGCTTTTATCAGTATTCCTGTTGCGGTATCTATTTATCTGGGGTATAATTTTGCCGAAACGTATCGTTCTTTACAACAGAAATTAGCGGAAGTAGAAACCCTCTCTAAAGAAAAGCAACAAATATTAGAGGCTCAAAAGGAAACCTTAGAAAGACAAGTAACACAGCGAACAGCCGAATTAAAACACTCGTTAGAGGAATTGAAAGCTACACAAGCCCAATTAGTGCAATCAGAAAAGATGGCTTCGCTTGGCGAACTTACTGCTGGCATTGCCCATGAGATTCAAAACCCTTTAAACTTCGTCAACAATTTTTCTGATGTTAATCAGGAATTGCTTGCAGAATTAAAAGACGAAGCTGATAAAGGAAACATTGCTGGAGTAAAAGCAATTGCAAATGATGTAATAGATAATGAAGAAAAAATAAATCATCACGGCAAGCGTGCAGATGCGATAGTAAAAGGCATGTTACAACATTCAAGAACAAATACAGGTAAAAAAGAACCAACAGATATAAATGCTTTGACAGATGAATATTTACGATTGAGTTATCATGGGCTGCGTGCAAAAGACAAAACATTTAATGCAAATATTGAAACTCATTTTGATGATGCTATAGGAGAAATAAATGCTATCCCGCAGGATATTGGAAGAGTAATTCTTAATTTAATTACCAATGCATTTTATGCGGTAACCGAAAAGAAAAAACAAACAACTAATAGTTATGAACCAACTGTTTCAGTGACTACAAAATTGCTTAGCTCCCCTTCAGGGGATGGGGGCAAAGTAGAAATAAAAGTTGCAGACAATGGCAACGGTATTTCTCAAAAAGTATTGGATAAAATTTTTCAACCCTTCTTTACAACAAAACCAACGGGTCAGGGAACAGGATTGGGTTTGAGTTTGAGTTATGATATTGTAAAAGCCCATGGAGGTGAATTAAAAGTAGAGACTAAAGAAGGTGTAGGAACAAAATTTTTCTTCAATATTCCAATCGATAATGTGGACTACAACCGGCCGAATCTTAAAATTTAAACTGCACTTAAAATGATATTACAGCAGCGAGTTGAAGCACAGATTTAATTACATTTAATAACAACGAAGAACTTGATACTATGA
>JBBPZF010000434.1:0-12359 GCA_038199105.1 Chitinophagales bacterium
CCACTGCCTACCCCGAATATGCGCTGAAAGGATTTGATTTGCAGGTGTGTGATTATCTTTTGAAGCCCTATACTTTTGAGCGATTTGTACAGGCGGTTGATAGAGCTAAGGACAATTTATCAAAAGATGAAATCGATAGGAAGTTTATTTTCGTTAAAACAGAATATCGCCTGGAAAGAATTCTTTTAAGTGAAGTGCTTTACATCGAAGGGTTAAGAGACTATCGCAGAATTCACACCACCAGTAAACGTATAATGACCCTGCAAACATTCAATGATTTTGAAAAGGAAATTTCTCCCGGTATTATTTGCAGGGTTCACAAATCGTACATGGTTTCATTAGATAAAATTGAGTCAGTTGAAAAAGGCCGCATAAAAATCCAAAATGTCTATATCCCAATTTCTGACACTTATAAGAAAATGTTTTACGAGCTTATAAGCTATTCGGAAAAATAAAATATAGATAGCGCAAAAAAAAGAAAGAAGCACCAGCAATTTGCCACTGTACTACTGATAGGAGTAATAAAAAAAGCTGTTCCAATTTAGGGAACAGCTTTTTAAAAATTTATATTAAAGGCGGTATTTCTTCCACCACTTCATGCGGTCCGTCTGGTGGAAATTTGCCTGGATTTCTTAGCCGGCTATGGTAACGACTGTAGCCGAAATAAACGATGAAACCAATAAGCAGCCAGCCAAACAGCCTTGCCCAGTTAGTCCACCCGAGTCCATAAACCATAGAGCCGCAGACAAGGATTCCAAGTATGGAAACTAAGCCCACTGCAGGTACTTTAAAACCTCTCTGTATTTCCGGATGTTTCCTCCGCATGATCCACACGCCTGCACATACAAGCATAAAGGCAAACAAGGTTCCTATGCTCGTCATGTCGCCCACAATATCGCCGGGAATAAACGAAGCAAAACATCCTACAAGCACCAGGAATATCAGGTTTGATTTATAGGGTGTTTTAAATTTAGGATGTATTTGAGAAAAGAAATGCGGAACCAGTCCATCTTTACTCATAGAATAAAATACCCTTGACTGGCCCATCAACATTACAAGAATTACTGAAGAAAAGCCGGCAAGTATAGCGATGGTAACAAGATTACTTAGCCATTTATAAGTAGGTACCCATACACCACCAATCATAGAGCCACTCATGTGTTCAATAGCATATACCACAGAAGCTTCTTTACCTTGCGTACGGAAGTCATGCACAGAAGCGACACCCGTGAGCACATAAGAAAATAAAATATAAAGAATGGTGCAAATAACCAGTGAGCCGAGAATACCGATTGGCATGTCTCTCTTTGGGTTCTTGGTTTCCTGTGCCGCCGTAGATACCGCATCAAAGCCAATGAAGGCAAAAAAGACGACGCCCGCCGCACCTAAAATTCCGAGAATACCTCCATAGTGGTGAGCTATTCCCTGGTCATCAGTATATATAGAATTTTCAGGAATAAAAGGGGTATGATTTTCCGGCCTAATGTATTGCCATCCCATTGCTATAACCACCACAACAATTGCTACTTTCAGGATAACTATAATAGCATTCACTACCGCCGATTCCTGCATGCCTCTTATCAATAATAAAGAAAGAATAATGATGATGCAAAGCGCAGGTACATTCATGAATCCGTGAATACCTGTGTTGGATACTTCAAATGGTGAATGGCACCATTCGTATGGGACTCGCAAGCCAAAAATTTCAAGCAGCTTATTAAAATATTCACTCCAGGCTATAGCCACAGTGGCCGCACCTACGCCATATTCTAATATAAGATCCCAGCCTATAATCCAGGCGATGAATTCACCCATGGTTGCATAAGAATAAGTGTAAGCACTTCCTGCGATCGGAATCATAGAAGCAAACTCTGCATAACATAAACCTGCAAAAGCACAACCAACTGAGGCTACAATAAATCCTATTGTTACTGATGGCCCTGCATTTTGAGCCGCTGCTGCCGCTGTGCGCACAAACAATCCCGCACCAATGATAGCACCAATACCAAGAGCAATTAAATTTCCCGGCCCTAAAGTTCTTTTTAAAGAGTCGCCTGTTTCAGTAGCTTCCTGCATTAGGGCACTCATCGGTTTAGTTATAAATAAACTCATTTTAGATGTAGTGGTTTTGGTGATCAATAGACTGGAAAAATAAGGAATAAATTTTAATATTGGCAGCACTTATAAATTTCATTCATAGGGGTAGATAACTATCATTAAACATTATATTGCAAACTTATTATTTACAATGCAACCCACTCAACAGAATAAAAATAAGCTGACTTTTTACATTTTAGCAGCCATGGTGGCGGGTATTGTTCTTGGCTACATCGTACATGAAAATTCTTCTCCGGCGTTTATAGCTTCATTTTCTGTAAATATAAACTTACTTACCACTATATTCCTTCGGCTTGTTCAAATGATAATAGCACCGCTTGTATTTTCAACTTTAGTGGTGGGTATTACCAAGCTGGGCGATTTAAGAACGGTTGGGCGTATAGGAGGAAAAGCTTTGTTGTGGTTCGTGTCTGCTTCATTAGTAAGCTTGTTAATTGGATTGACGTTAGTAAACTTTTTTAGGCCAGGTGCAGACATTGACCTTAAGATAGCTGATACTGCAGGTGCGCAAGACCTGATGACAAATACTCCCCAGTTCTCATTGCTAAACTTTGTGCAGCATGTATTTCCAAAAAGTGTTTTTGAGTCAATGGCTAATAATGAAATATTACAGATCGTAATATTCAGCGTATTCTTTGGTGTTGCCGCTTCTGCTATCGGCGATTATGCGAGGCCGGTAACAAAAGCTTTGGAGGGAGTGTCTCATATTATTCTAAAAATGGTAGGCTACGTAATGAACTTTGCACCACTTGGCGTATTCGGTGCAATAGCCGCCGTAATCGCAACAAAGGGACTCGAAATTTTTAGCTTTTACGGGCAGTATCTTTTATATTTTGTGATAGGCATTTTTATTCTCTGGATGGTTTTACTCGGTGTGGGCTATCTTATTTTAAAAAACCGTATGCCTGCTTTATTGAGAAGAATTGCACAGCCGCTGCTAATTGCTTTCAGTACCACAAGCAGCGAAGCCGTTTTTCCTAAACTAACGGAGGAGCTTGAACGCTTTGGATGCCCGGAGAAAATTGTAGCTTTTACTTTGCCCCTTGGTTATAGTTTTAATCTTGATGGAAGTATGATGTATATGACCTTTGCAAGTATTGCTATAGCACAAGCGTATGGCATACACATGGACCTGGCAACACAGTTAACAATGTTGCTGGTGCTAATGCTTACGAGTAAAGGAATTGCGGGCGTGCCCCGTGCATCGTTGGTGGTAGTGCTGGCCACATGTAGTATGTTTAATATTCCACCGGAAGGAATAGCATTAATTTTACCGATAGATCATTTTTGCGATATGTTTAGAACAATGACAAATGTGCTTGGCAATGCTTTGGCAACTTCAGCCGTAAGCAAATGGGAAGGCGAATTAGCTACTTAACTTTAAATTTATATAGGTGGAATTATTGAATTTTTTAGGAATTAATATTAAAGATCTTTTAAATCCACAGTTGTACATTGAACATGGAGGATTGTGGATGATACTGTTTATTGTATTTGCTGAAACAGGTTTATTCGCAGGCTTTTTCTTGCCTGGAGATGCCTTACTATTTGTCACTGGCATTTTCAGTGATTCGATTGTAAGTGCCGCCCTGTTTCATTCAAATAACCAATGGGTTGATTTGGGTATTTTATGGGTGATGATTACCTGCGCAGGTATTTTGGGAAACATGATTGGTTATTGGTTTGGTAAAAAAAGCGGGCCTTTTTTATTTCAGAGAAAAGATACTTTCTTTTTTAAGAAAAAACATTTGGTACAGGCGCATGAGTTTTACGAAAAGAACGGCGGAGGAGCAATTGTGCTCGGGAGGTTCGTGCCATTTGTACGCACCTTTGCGCCGATAGTAGCTGGTATTGTATTAATGGATAGAAAGAAATTTATGCTTTATAACATTGCCGGGTCAGCCCTTTGGGTGGGAAGCATGTTAGTCTCCGGGCATTTTTTGCAAAAGCTTATAATGAACGAATTTAATTTTGATCTGAAAGAACATCTTGAAGTAATTGTTATAGGCATTATTGCGGTCACCACCATACCGGTTTTATGGAAGGTATTCAGCAAAAAGAAAGAGCCAAAAAATAATACACCAAACAGTTCTTCCTCTATATGAATAAAAATCAAACCGCGGTTTTTTCTCTCCCCGTTATTGTTGCAGCGTTAGGTTATTTCGTTGACATATATGATCTTCTTCTTTTCAACATTGTGCGCATTCCCAGTCTTCGCTCTTTAGGCCTTAGCCAGGCAGGCATAGATAAACAGGGAGAATTTATTATCGGTATTCAAATGATTGGTCTTTTAATTGGCGGTATCATATGGGGAATTGCCGGCGATAAAAAAGGAAGATTAAGCGTTCTCTTTGGCTCCATCATTTTATATTCTTTAGCAAATATTGCAAATGGGTTTGTGCATACGGTACCGCAATATGCCATTGCAAGATTCATTGCGGGTATCGGCCTGGCCGGTGAGCTGGGCGCGGGCATTACATTGGTATCTGAATTATTAAAAAAAGAGCAAAGAGGAATCGGGACCTCTATGGTAGCGGGTATTGGCCTGTTGGGTGCGGTGGTTGCTTTTTTTATCTCTCAAAAATATGACTGGCGGATTTGCTATTTCATTGGCGGTGGCCTGGGCATTCTCCTGCTGTTTATGCGCATCAGCATTTTCGAGTCCGGCATGTATCAATCTTTGGAAAAGAATATCTCGAAAGGAAATTTTTTAATGTTCTTTAATAATGGGCATAGGTTTAAAAAATATTTGTGCAGTATTTTATTGGGCCTCCCTACCTGGTTCGTAATCGGAATTTTAATTGCTTTCTCTAATAAGTTTGCAAAAAGTTTTGGAATGCCCGAAGAGATAAATCCCGGTAAGGCAACGATGTATGCTTATGTGGCTATTTCTATTGGCGATGTACTGGCTGGCCTCGTTAGCCAGGCCTTAAAAAGCAGGAAAAAAACACTGTACATTTTTTATGCAATAACCGCGATTATGGTGTCGCTATTTTTTATGCAGACAGAAAAAAGCACTGCTGCCAATTTTTATTGGATCACCGCCGGGCTTGGCTTTGCCACCGGTTTTTGGGCAATTTTTGTAACAATGGGCGCAGAGCAGTTTGGCACAAACCTGCGGGCCACTGCAGCCACTACTATTCCTAACATGGTTCGCGGTTCGTTGCCGCTGATGCTGCTGTTGTTTAACGGGCTTCAAAACTATTTTACCTACAGCCTTAGCGGATTATTGACGGGTGTAATCATTATGATCGTAACAATTATCGCGGCTGTAAATACGGAAGAAACATTTCACAAAGAACTTAATTATGTAGAAAGTTGAATAGTTTATTTGTTTACACGTTAATTGGATATATCATGTGTCATCATTAAAAATTCGTGTAATAGTCTCAAAAAATTCGTGCTATGAAATTTCTAATAATCCGCTTCTCCTCTATCGGTGATATTGTGCTAACGACCCCGGTTATACGCTGTCTTAGCAAGAAATATCCGGAAGCTGAGATTCATTATCTCACAAAAAAAAACTTTGCCGGCATTGTCACTTCTAATCCTTACGTTCATAAAGTACACACGCTGGAAAATGATCTCCATGAAACAATTGAACGACTCAGGGCTGAAAAATTTGATTACATAATTGACCTGCACAATAACCTGCGCACGCTGCAAATAAAAAGGGCCTTAAAGAAAATACCTTTCTTTTCATTTAATAAATTGAACGCGAGAAAATGGCTGTTCACAAATCTTAAGATCAACCTGATGCCCCATAAGCATATAGTGGAGCGGTATATGGAAACTGTTTCATCTTTAGGTGTGGTAAATGATGGCCTTGGCCTTGATTATTTTATTCCTGAAAATGACTATGTGAAAGAAGACGATATACCTTTTTCTCATTCGCAGGGTTATGTGGCTATCGTGATTGGCGCTGCTCACAATACAAAAAAATTGCCTAAAGCAAAATTATCGGCGCTGTGCAGTGTGATTGATTATCCGATAATTTTATTGGGTGGAAATGAAGATTTTTACAATGGCCTTGAAATTTCACGTGCAGACCCGATAAGGATTTACAATGCATGCGGCAAATTTTCATTGAATGAATCTGCTGATCTTTTGCGGCGCTCAAAAATGGTGATCAGCCACGATACCGGGCTAATGCATATTGCCGCAGCCTTCAAAAAAAATACACTTTCAGTATGGGGCAATACTGTTCCTTCTTTTGGCATGTACCCCTATCAAACTTTGTATGAATTATTCCAGGTAAATAAATTGTGGTGCCGCCCGTGCAGTAAAATTGGTTTTGACAAATGCCCGCTTGGTCATTTTAAATGCATGAAAAATCAATCCGAAAACGCGATTGCGCAAAGCGTTCATGGGTTCCTGTCCCCCTCCAGGGGTTAGGGGCCGTCCTTGTTCCCCTTCAGGGGTTAGGGGTTTAACTTTTTATATTAAATCCTCTGCTCATTTTTGCATCGTAATTACCCGCAATGAACACGTATAAATTTTATTTTCTTTCACTATTTGTGTTTGCTTTTTCTTTTAAATCCTTTTCACAAAAAGTGGTGGTAAAAGCGACTATGGAGAATAAGAAAACAAATTCAAAAAGCGATACCATTTACTATGACTTCAATCAGCAGCTTACTTGGAGAGATTTCCAGGGGAAGCCGGATGCTTCGAGTCCTGGCGGGGCAGTAACAGCATCCGGCTTTGCGTTTGATTCTAAAATGAACTATGATGGCAAAACTATTTACCTGGACATTGGTATATATACTTTTTTTAC
Source organism: Chitinophagales bacterium (assembly GCA_038199105.1). Lineage (GTDB taxonomy): Bacteria > Bacteroidota > Bacteroidia > Chitinophagales > Chitinophagaceae > Ginsengibacter. The sequence continues at coordinate 6,893 of JBBPZF010000434.1, forward strand.
AAAAAATGATTCCTGGAAAAAGGCCAACATAAACTCTGACTATCACCTGCTGCACGAGCAGCACCATTTTGATATCACCAGGCTGAGCGCGGAAAAATTACTTGCCAATATCAGCAGTGCACGTTTTACTAAAGAAAATTATAGGACTTTACTTTCTTCCATTTTTGAGAAAGCATATAATGACAATTCAACGCTGCAGCATCAATACGACGAAGAAACCAATCACAGTATTGATACAGCAAAACAGCTGGAGTGGAATAATAAAATTGCGCTTGAAATTAAAAGGTTAAAGGAAACCACCTTAGCGAAAAACTAAATTTCTTCTCTCAGGTTTACCATCAGTATCGGGATTCTTAATTCGTGCCGCACTGTATTTATCGTTTCACCAAATATCAAATCTTTAATGCCGGTATGGCCATGGGCGCCCACTACAAGCATGTCTGCTTTACTATCTTTTACGAGTTTAACAATCTCCCTCGCCCTGTTCCTAAAGCCCAGTTTTCCTTCGGCTTCGTAGCCCCTTTCTTTTAGCTGGTCTACAAAAAAAGTAAGCCGCTCCATGTCTGCCTTTGTTTCGAAGTCATCTGTTTCTTTGCCCAATAAAATAGCAGTGGCGCTCTCTACAATATGTATCAGCAAAAAGCCGGTGTCTTCTTTTGCCTGGCCTAATGCAGCCGCTAGCAGCTTCGCATCGTTGTCACTAAAATCCAATGCAACGGCAATTTTTTTATAGACCGGTGCATTGAGATTTACAAAGGTTGTAATATCCGGATGCATTTGTATAGATACTGATTTTTTTCGTTTACCAAGTATAGGGAAGAAAAACGAATACACTAAAAGCGAGGCAAATAAGAGCGCGGCTAAAATGACGGCGGCTTTTCCAATCAGGCTTTCTGATGTAGCAAAAAAGTTGATGGCTTCGTCTGTCACTAGTTTTACATTGAGATAGACCAGTACCGAAGCTACCAACCAGGCAAAAATTTTAATGAATGGTTTGATTGCAAATGAACCCATCGTTTTTTTGTCGCTTACAAAATGAATTAGTGGTATAACGGCAAAGCCTAGTTGCAAACTAAGTATCACCTGGCTGAATATTAATAAGCTGTCAATTTTGCTGTCCCCATAATGTGCAATCACAATAATTGCCGGAATTACCGCGAGTAATCTTGTGATTAATCTGCGGATTATCGGGTTGATGCGCAGGCGCAGGTATCCTTCCATCACAATCTGGCCCGCAAGCGTACCCGTTATGGTTGAGCTTTGCCCGGAAGCGATTAACGCAACAGCAAATAGCGTAGAAGCAAATGTAGAACCCAGCATAGGCGATAATAATTCATACGCCTGTTTTATTTCTCCAACATCCGTTCTGCCCGTTTTGAAAAAGACGGCTGCGGCAAGTATGAGAATAGCTGCATTAATAAGAAATGCAAAGTTTAAAGCAATTGCAGTATCTACGAAACTCCATTTTAGCGCTTGTTTTATTCCTGTTTTTGTTTTTTCTATTTTGCGGGTTTGCACTAATGAAGAATGCAAATACAAGTTGTGCGGCATCACGGTTGCGCCTATAATACCGATGGCAAGGTAAAGCGCTGTTTCCTTTGGCAAGGCATTGCTCATTTTTTTTGCTTCATATAAATCCTTTGCCTTGGGTAAAGATGGAATAAATCCTTTCAGCACTTCATACAGGTGTGGTTGTGCAATGATGATATTAACCAGGAAGCAAATGCCTATCACTGCAATCAAGGCAATTATAAAAGCCTCCATTTTGCGAATGCCCATGCGCTGGAGATAAAGTAATAAAAAGGTATCCAGGACTGTAACAGACACGCCCCATATCAATGGCAGGCCTGTAAGCAATTGTATGCCTAGGGCCATGCCAAGCACTTCGGCCAGGTCTGTTGCGGCGATCGCAATCTCAGCTAATATGTAAAGCATAAAGGTTACCGCTTTCGGATAAGCCTCCCTGTTAGCCTGTGCAAGATCGCGGCCTCTTACAATGCCTAATCTTGCTGCAAGGCTTTGAAGAAGTAATGCCATGATGTTGCTCATCAGTAACACCCATATCAGTGTGTAGCCGTATTTGCTTCCCCCCGCAAGATCTGTTGCCCAGTTTCCGGGATCCATATAGCCCACGCTCACCAGGTAGGCAGGCCCGAAAAATGCTAGCATTCGTTTCCACCCTTTTTTAGTTGAGCTTATATCAACGGATTCGTGGACCTCACTTAATGAATTATTGTGTTTTGACTTATCAATCATCATAAACAAAAATATTTTGCGCAAACCCGCTGCTGATAACGCATGCAGGTTGTTTGGAAATTTTTACCTGGAGAGAGCCATCGAAATCAAAAGTTTTTAGCACTTTGATTTGCGATCCGATTCCAATACCATAATGATCCAGCATTTTCATCATTTCACTGGTTTGATTGCTTATAGAACTCACAATGCCATTCTTCTTAAAAGGGAAAAGATTAAGTGCCACCTGTTTCAGTTCAGGCATTTCACCTTTTTCATCAGGTATGGGATCGCCATGCGGATCAAGTTTAGGGCGGCCGAGGTATTCGTCTAACTTCTTTACAAGTTCAAGGCTACTCACATGCTCAAGCTCTTCTGCAATTGCATGTACTTTATCCCACGCCATGCCAAGCTTGCTTACTAAAAAAAATTCCCACAGGCGGTGCCTTCTTATTATCTTAAGTGCCTCCTTATTTCCTGTTTCGTTGAGCCTGAAGCCATAATAGCGCTCGTATTCCAATATTTTTTTTGACTTCAGTTTTTTAAGCATATCCGTAACCGATGCAGCCTTCGTGTTAAGATGTCCTGCTAAAGAGTTGGTATTTACTTTTTTTGTATTTGCCTGTAACTTGTAAATACTTTTTATATAATTTTCTTCGCTCTCCGAAAGTTTCATAATAATAAAAAATTATTTTAGTCAAATCTAAATTTTTTTTTGACATATTTAAAAAACTGTTTAGCCTCATATGCCTGGCCAACCTTTTTACCGGTTATACTTTGGCTTTTGTTGCATATAAATATTTTGATATTGATTTAACAAGTAAATAATTAAAATGTGTAATATTTACACTTTAAGGCCCTAAAATCTCCTGTTTTAAAATTTTTACTTTTATATTGCGCCCTCAATAAACCGGATAAGAATATATTATGAGTTTTAAAAACTTTAGCGTTCCGTATGAAACCGATCAACGCTACGCTAAGAAGATTGCTTACTTCTCAATGGAATTTGCTATACATCAGCCTTTAAAAATATACAGTGGCGGCCTCGGATTTTTATCAGGATCTCATCTTCGTAGCGCATACGAGCTGAAACAAAACCTTGTAGGTATAGGCCTTTTATGGAAGGAGGGCTATTATGACCAGGCACGGAATACTGACCAAACGTTGAAGGTGGTTTGGATAGAAAAGATTTACAACTTCCTGGAAGATACCGGCATTCTTTTCGAAATAGATATACATGATCATCCTGTATGGGTGAAGGTGCTGTACCTGGCTCCGGGCGTGTTCAATACTGCTCCCCTGTTTCTTTTAACAACAGACCTTCCGGAAAATGATTTTGTATCCCGCACAATATGTAACCGGCTTTATGACGGTAACGCAGCTACCAAAATAGCGCAGTTTATTTTATTGGGAGTAGGCGGCGCGAAACTGATGGATGAAATAAATTTTAACCCTGACCTGTATCATTTAAATGAAGCACATGCTGTAAGCTCCGTTTTTTATCTATATAAGAAATTTGGCAATAATAAAGAAGAAGTGACTAAGCGGCTCGTGTTCACTACCCATACGCCGGAAGAAGCCGGTAATGAAAAACATGATATTTTTCTGTGTGAGAAAATGAGTTATTTCTGCGGCGTCCACCTGGATGAAGTGCGGTTTCTTACGGGCATGACAGATGACCTTTTTAACCATTCACTTGCCGCCCTTCGTTTTGCCCATTTGGCAAATGGCGTTTCTCAACTTCATGGCGAAGTGAGCAGGCAAATGTGGGGGAAGTATGATAATATTTGCGAGATTACATCAATAACCAACGCACAGAACTGGAAGTATTGGGCTGATAAAGATTTGTATAAAGCCAAAGAAGAATACAATGATACGTGGTTCGATGAAAGAAAAAGAAACATAAAAAGAGCAGCCCTGGAAATTGTTGCTGACCAAACCGGTAAGTTAATGGATCCGAACATTCTTACGATTGTTTGGGCCAGGAGGTTTGCGGGTTACAAAAGGGCGGAACTTATCACAAGAGACCATAACCGCTTCGAAGCGCTTTTGAATAATCCAAAGTATCCCATCCAGGTTATATGGGCCGGAAAGCCTTACCCACTGGACTTCCCCGCAATTAATGATTTTAATCATCTCGTGTCTTTAAGTAAGCAATATAAAAATGTAGCAGTATGTACCGGTTATGAGCTTACACTTAGCAGGCAACTTAAGCAGGCTGCTGATGTGTGGCTTAACAACCCTAGAGTGCCACGGGAGGCTAGCGGCACAAGCGGCATGACGGCAGCTATGAATGGCGCTGTAAACCTCAGCACTAATGATGGATGGATATGCGAATTTATCAATAATGGTAACAACGGCTTCGTGGTGCCGCCTGTAGATTATATGAATATGCATGTGGAAGAGCAGGACAATTATGATCTCAATAAACTCTACGAAATATTAGAGAACGAAATATTGCCACTCTATTATGATGACCATGCCACGTGGAGGCAAATTGTAAAGAATGGCATGCGTGACGTGCAGGTGCAATTTGACAGTAACCGCATGGCGAATGAGTATTATGAAATTCTGTACAAATAGTTATAGCTCGTTTGAATTTAATAAGCACGGGAATGTACTTAAACTAGTGGTTTCATAGACAGAACCTTTTTATACTAAACTCTTTATGATTGCCGGTATAATAGAATATCCATACTTAATTTCAATGGTTTAATTTAGCAGGGATATGAAATCAGGATTTGTCAATATTTTCGGAAAGCCCAATGCCGGAAAAAGTACTTTGCTGAATGCGCTGATGGGAGAGAAGCTGGCAATCGTTTCACCGAAAGTACAGACAACACGGCACCGCATAAAGGGAATATTAACCGATGAAAATTATCAAATAATATTTTCAGACACACCAGGCATTATAGAACCCAAATATAAGCTGCATGAAAAAATGATGGATGCTGTGAAAGGCAGCCTTGAAGATGCAGATGTGGCTTTGTTTATAGTAGATATAAAAGATGACCTGGAAGAAGCCGACACCATTTTTTCCCAACTTCATCTTAAAGTGCCAGCAATCGTTGTACTTAATAAAGTTGATAAGGTAAGCGAAGAGGCCATAGCAAGTGCAACCGACTTTTTCTCCCAAAAAAGATATTGCAAAGAAGTCATACCGATATCTGCCTTGAAAAAGGCAGGCCTGGATAAATTACTGGACGCTATCCTGTCTTTATTACCGGAAGGGGAA
>JBBPZF010000435.1:0-6164 GCA_038199105.1 Chitinophagales bacterium
ATTCTTCTTCTATTTTAACGTCCATTATTTACTATTAAAATTATAGAGAATTTAGAAACACGGCTAAGGTAGACCCAAATAAATTCTTTTGTTTACTTGTCAATTGCAACCTGAGAGAATATTTAAATAAAAATATTAGTGACCCCGACACGATTCGAACGTGTGACCCACAGCTTAGAAGGCTGTTGCTCTATCCACTGAGCTACGGGGCCAATTAATCATCGCACATAATGATGAACTGTATAATATCTTTTTAGATTATCTGCCTAAATCAAAAATCTTCTATTATAAAAATATAAACAAGTTATACTCTTAGAATTTTGCAAATATAAATTAGTTTAATTCAAATTAATGCGCTGCGTACAATACATTCTATGTACAAATAGGTAAATGCTATTACATACTTTTATTATCCGGCATATAACGAAAGAATTGTTTTCACTTACTTACCTATATTTGATTTTACAAACAAATGATTGCCTAATTATAGTTGTATGAAATTTTCTTCATTCTTTTTTATAATGATTTTCTTTTTAATTAATAGCGTTTCGGCGCAATCATCACAAGACATTATAAAAATTGACCAGGAAGGATATTATACCAATGCCCCTAAAATTGTAGTGCTGACCAGCGATTACAAACCCGATGAATATGCCGGTGCTAATGTTGGCTTTTATATTTTACGAGCAAATGTCGGTGATACCGTTTACAAAGGCTCCTTAGGAGAAATTCGTCTTTCTGCCAATTCATCTATCAAAACAAGAATTGGAGATTTCAGTGCATTTCAGCAAAGTGGTACTTACGTTATTTATGTACCGGGTATTGGCGATTCTTATTCTTTCAAAATAGGCGCTGGCGTTCATAACAAGGTAGCAATTGCCGTTTTAAAAGGTTTCTATTTTATCCGGTCTGACATGCCTTTGGAAGAAAAGTATGCGGGCAAATGGCATCGTGCTGCGGGCCATCCTGATACCAAAGTTTTAATACATCCATCTGCCGCAAGTAAGGAGCGGCCTGCAGGCACTATCATTTCAACACCCGGTGGCTGGTATGATGCAGGCGACTATAATAAATACGTGGTAAACTCCGGTATAACAACCGGTACCTTGTTAGCTGCTTATGAAGATTTTCCGGCCTATTTTACTACACTTAAAACTAACATTCCCGAAAGCGGAAATAAGGTTCCGGATATTTTAGATGAAGTTCTTTATAATATTCGCTGGATGCTGACTATGCAAGATCCAAATAATGGCGGAGTCTATAATAAATGTACCAACGCCGCTTTTGACGGAATGGTAATGCCCGGCATTACTAAGTTGCCAAGATATGTTGTACAAAAAGGTACCGCTGCCACACTTGATTTTGCAGCAGTAATGGCGCAGGCAAGCCGCATCTTTAAAACGCATAGCAATACATATCCGGGCCTGGCGGACAGCCTTTTAAATTCAGCTAAATATGCATGGAGTTGGGCGCAAAAAAATCCTGCGATGGCCTACGATCAAGACGCTATCAACCAGCAATTTGAACCCAAGATCACCACAGGAGGTTATGGCGACAGGGATTTTACGGACGAATGGTTTTGGGCGGCCGCAGAATTATTCAGCACTTCTGGCAAAAGAATATATTACGATACCCTTTCCAAATATTTAACTGATTCTGTAACGCTTCCTTCCTGGGGCAATGTACGCGCACTGGGTATATATACATTGGCAAGATTAAAAAGTTCGCTGCCAATCTTTTCAAAAAATACTACGGAAGATTTATCCCGCAGAATAGTTACGTTTGCTGACACCTACCTGCCACGCATAAACGCTAATGCGTTTGGAACAGTGATGGGCGGTTCAGTAAGAGAGTTTAATTGGGGAAGTAATTCTAATGCCGCCAACCAGGGAATCGTCTTAATCAATGCTTACCTTATTACAAAAAACAAAAAGTATATAGATGCTGCCTTAACTAATGTGGATTATTTATTAGGCAGAAATGCAATCGGGTATTGTTTTGTAACTGGCGCAGGCGACAAACCTACAATGCGTCCGCACCATCGCCCCTCCATTGCAGATGGTGTTGAAGATCCGGTGCCCGGCTTATTGGCAGGAGGACCTAATCCCGGCATGCAGGATCATGCTTATTATAAATTTACAGAACCAGAAACCGCTTATTCCGATACAGATGGAGCTTACGCCTCTAACGAGATCGCTATTAACTGGAACGCACCTGCTGTTTATTTATTTAATGCCATAGAAGCCTTGGCGAAAGAGACTGGTTATTAAAATCCAAACAATAATATTTGTGTTTCTGCCTTCCTCAAAAGCTGAGAGGTTGTAACTTTTTTACCGTTCATAAAAGAAATATAAGCTTCATCGAATAAAATGAATGGGTTAATAAAATCCATATAATTTTGCGCCCATACTTTTTTTTCCTTTAACCAAAACTAAACCCAGTCATGAAACATATAATTGTTTTAGTAATTTTCAGCTTGTGTGGTTTTTATTCTTTTGCTCAGAGCACCGCCCAGGTTTCCGGACAGGTGAATGATGAAAACAAAAAGCCATTGCCAGCAGCCACAGTGCTTCTTCTAAATGCCAAAGATTCTTCCCTGGTAAAAACGGCTATAACTGATGCATCCGGCAATTTTAAAATACTTCCCGTTAAGCCCGGAAGTTATTTGCTTTCCTCAACTTCCATTGGCCATGCTAAAAACTATACTTCCAAATTCAGTATAACAGATGGTCAGCAATATGCAGCTCCGTCTTTAACTTTATCGCAAAGCAGCGCCTCGCTTGCAACTGTTACTGTTGCGGCTAAAAAACCTATGATAGAGGTGAGGGCCGATAAGACAGTTTTTAATGTTGAGAGCAGTATTAATGCCATAGGCAGCAATGCCTTTGAACTCTTGCAAAAATCTCCTGGTGTATCAGTAGATAAAGATGATAATATTTCCATGCAGGGAAAGAATGGGGTTAAAATTTATATTGATGGCAAGCCCACCCAAATGAGCGGCGGAGATCTTGCGGCTTACCTACGCTCCATCAATTCTGCTGATATTGAATCAATAGAAATGATTACAAATCCATCGGCAAAATATGACGCTTCCGGTAATGCCGGCATAATAAACATAAGGCTAAAGAAAAATAAAAACTATGGCGCTAACGGAAATATTGCAACAGGCGTTGGCTTTGGCCATACGCCGAAATACAACAATTCCCTCAGTCTTAATTACCGCAATAAAAAAATAAACCTGTTCAGTAATTACAGTAATAATTTTGGAACGACACGTAATGTTTTCAATCTATATCGCGTACAAAAGGACAGTATCTACGATCAACACAGCACTAACAACAACGATAATACTTCACACAATGTAAAAGCAGGCATGGACTATTATGTAAATACTAAGAATGTAATTGGTGTGATGGTGACAGCGAATTTCACTGATGGCACTTCTACCACGAGCAGCAAAACTATTATCAGCCCGGAAAATACGCACCTGCCTACCAGGATATTGTATGCCAGCAATGATCTGCCCGGTTCCAGGAATGATGTAGATTATAATATTAATTACCGCTATGCTGATACTACCGGCAAAGAACTTAACATAGATGCAGACCTTGTAAACTTCAGGAGAACAGGAACCAGTTACCAGCCTAATTATTACAGGACTCCATTAACAGACATATTGTTGGAATCAAGAATTTATCGGAATAATACTCCTACGAATATTGACATTTATACCGCTAAAATAGATTACGAAACACCATTCCATAAAGGCAAACTTGGCTTTGGTGGCAAGCTTACAGATGTACAAACTAAAAATACTTTTGACTTCTATAATGTGTACAATAACACCAATGTAAAAGACCCTGACCGCAGTAATAAATTTAATTATGATGAAAATGTAAAAGCCCTGTATGTAAATTATAACCGGCCGTTAAGTAAGAAAACAACGTTGCAGGCAGGCGTTCGCATGGAAAATACAAAAAGCGAAGGAAATCTTATAAGCAACACATCACAAAACGATGGAAACGTAAAGCATAATTACACAGACTTCTTTCCGAGCGGTGCCATTACCTATATGCTTAATCAGAAGAATACTTTGAACCTCAGCTACAGCAGGCGCATTGACCGGCCAAGCTACGAGGATCTCAATCCTTTTGAAGACAAGCTCGATGAGCTTACTTACCGGAAAGGAAATGCCTTTTTAAGGCCGCAATACACTAACAGCTTCCAGCTCTCTCACACATTTCTTTACAAATATGTAACGTCTGTAAACTACAGTCATATAAAAGATTTTTTTGCGCAGATAATAGATACACTGCAGAATAAAAGTTTTATAACACAGAAGAACCTGGCTACGCAAAATATTTATAGCCTTAATATAAGTGCCCCCATCACCATCACTAAATGGTGGAGCGCTTTTGCAACCTTTAATGGTTACCACTCCGCATATAGGGCAGACTTTGGCGCCGGAAAAACTATCAATGTAAATGTGGACGCATTTTCCATATATACACAACAAAGTTTTACAGTCAAGAAAGGGCCAACGTTTGAGCTATCGGGATTTTTTAATTCACCCACCGTTTGGGGAGGTACTTTCAAGAGTACAGCCTTAGGCTTTGTGGATGCAGGTGTTCAGCAAAAAATATTGAAAGGAGCAGGTAATATCAAGCTTAGCTTTACTGATGTATTTAAGACTTTGCGTTGGAAAGGCATTAGCGACTTTGGTGGCAGCCACCTGGAGGCAAGTGGCAATTGGGAGAGTCAGCAATTGAAAATAAACTTTTCTTATCGTTTCGGTAATAACCTCGTAAAAGGGGCGCGGCAAAGAAAAGCTTCTGCAGAAGATGAAAATAAAAGGCTGAACAGTTCCGGTGGAATCGGCAACCAGTAATATTGATTGAGTTGAATTGCAATGAATTGATTTATTCTTATGGATACCTGTACCTAAAAAAAGTCCCCGCGAGAGGGGACTTTTTTTATATGTTTTTATTTTACAAAACAATCGCTTTCTCCCTTACTACCGGTTGCTTCAAAAATTATGCATACCGAACATCCTGCTAATTTCTTATAGCGATATCTTATTAAGCAATGAGCATCTTTCTATCTTTTTAAGCAGGTTACTTAGGTGTTGATTTAAAATATTGCCCCAAAAAACCATACTATAAAACTATAAGCAAAATCATGATTTGATTTTTAAGTAAATTTGCCTGCAACAAAATTCTTAAAAGAGTGAAGTTTGCTAGATCCGCATCACTCTTCATTTAACTTGAAAAAACATAAAGTATGGTATTCGATATTGACATGATAAAAAAATTTTACCAGGGTTATACAGATAAAGTGGATGCAGCAAGCAAAGTTGTAAACCGGCCTTTAACCCTGATTGAAAAAATATTGTATGCACATCTTTGGCAAGGCACACCAGTCCAGGCATACGAGAGTGGCAAGAGCTATGTGGATTTTGCGCCGGACAGGGTCGCTATGCAGGATGCAACAGCGCAAATGGCGTTATTGCAATTCATGCAATCAGGCAGGGCAAAGGTGGCCGTCCCTTCTACCGTTCATTGCGATCATCTTATACAGGCTGATGTAGGTGCGGTTCCTGATCTTACAAAAGCAAAGGCTGAAAACAGCGAGGTATATGATTTTCTTTCGTCTGTTTCCAATAAATATGGAATTGGTTTTTGGAAGCCCGGCGCTGGTATCATTCACCAGGTAGTGTTGGAGCAATATGCTTTCCCCGGCGGCATGATGATCGGAACAGACTCACATACAGTAAATGCAGGTGGCCTTGGCATTATAGCAATTGGCGTTGGCGGAGCAGATGCATGTGATGTAATGGCCGGTTTACCATGGGAATTGAAATTTCCAAAACTAATCGGCGTCAAACTAACGGGCAAGCTTAGCGGCTGGACTGCATCAAAAGATATTATTTTAAAAGTTGCCGGAATACTTACAGTAAAAGGAGGTACAGGCGCAATTCTTGAATATTTTGGAGATGGCGCCAGGTCTTTATCCTGCACAGGTAAGGGAACGATTTGTAACATGGGTGCAGAAATTGGCGCGACTACTTCCATATTTGGGTATGATAAAAAAATGGCAGAATATCTAAAAGGTACCGGCAGAGAAGAAGTAGCCAAAGAAGCCGATAACATGGCTAAATATCTTAC
>JBBPZF010000436.1:0-3397 GCA_038199105.1 Chitinophagales bacterium
ATCAATACAGATGGAAATATTAATCTGTCTGTAATGGGGCTTATCAACAGAATATTTAGAATTCACCTTTCAAATATTACCATATTGATTCCAGCTGCTATTCTATATGCTTTACCATTTTTAAGATTTGATCAATATAAAAATGTTTCCTTCAGACTAAACTACCTGGCCTTTCTTTTAATTGGAGTAGTAATATTTAGCAGTTCCGCCGAAAGCGCCACATACATTATTGCAATGATTGGTGTGGGCATCTGGTTTGTCCTGAGCGAAAAAAATGAATTGAATATTTCTCTTTTAATTTTTGCTTTAATCCTTACAAGTTTATCAGCAACGGATTTAATGCCCAGGTCAATAAAACTCAGTATCATATTTCCATATGGCCTCAAGGCATTGCCTTGTACTCTTATCTGGTTCAGGTTGCTATCAATTTTAATCACAAAAAATTTTATCAGAACAAACGTTTCTAATGAAAAAAAGTATTTCTATAATAATCCCCGTTTACAATGAGCAGGACAATATTGAAGTGATCGTAACAGCCTTACAGGAGGTGATTTCAAAGTTAGATTATGTATGGGACATCACATTTATAGACGACGGAAGCAACGATAGAACTTTGGAAAATATTCGCCGGCAATCTTTATTATACAACAATATTTTTTTTATTTCGCTGGCAAGAAATTTTGGCCACCAAAATGCGCTTAAGGCAGGATTGAATTTTGGTAAAAGCGACTGCCTTATAACTATAGATGGTGACATGCAGCATCCTCCTTCGTTGATACCAGAATTATTAAAGAAATGGGAAGAAGGCTATGAAATCGTCTATACAATAAGAAACGACAACAATGATAAGATACCCACGCTAAAACGTAAAACCAGTAAGCTGTTTTACAATGTACTGAATAGATTGTCTGACATAAAACTGGAGCCGGGTACTGCAGATTTTAGGTTGCTTGATAAAAAAATAGTGGATGTGCTTCGTGGTTTTAATGAAGATGATCTTTTTTGGAGAGGGCTTATAAAATGGGTAGGATTTAAACAGACATCAGTAGAGTACACTCCTGAAGCAAGAAAGCTTGGTAAATCTAAATATACTTACAGAAAAATGATGGCATTTGGCCTGAAAGGCATTACTTCCTTTAGTACGGCGCCCCTCACTATTGCGATCTACTTTGGTTTTATCTCGGCGTTCTTGTCTTTCTTTTACATTCCCTATGTTTTCTACAGCATATATTTTGGACATGCTATTTCGGGATGGGCTTCATTAATTGTCACAGTTGCATTTCTTGGAGGTTTACAATTAATGATATTGGGAATAATAGGCATGTACCTTGGAAAACTTTTTATTCAAAGCAAGAGAAGACCACACTATATCATTAAAGAGTCAAATGCGATGTAAAAAAAAGTTGATAAACATTCAAACTAACCGAACCTATTGCATGTGAAATCAAAAAGCATAAAGGCTCTTATGAATTTTCAAGCATACAACGAGTGTGCTGCCGCGTAACAATTTTAATTTTGATACTTTATTTTTTAAATACTCTTATGGTCGCTTTCAAAAGTACCGGGGGAAAACTCTTTACAAAAAAAACCGCCCCATTTTCGTGAGGCAGTATCATTATTAAAAAGAAAAAAGCAAAAAGCTAAGTAAATTATTGCGGTATTACCACCTGCGATATAGATGCAGGGCCATGGCCAGCCGCATTTACCGAGAACATAGAGATGGAAAAAGATTTTCCGCTATCTAAGTTGTACAGCTCAGTACCCTTGCCGGTAAAAGCGCCAATGTAAATGCTTTCACCACCCACGGTTATTATAGCCGTATTTTCTGAATAAGAAATACTGGCACCGGGCGGCAATGCAGTTACTACATGGGCTACCGCTCTCGGCACCGATGTTTTAGAGCCTGCAAGTATAGCGCCTTTAGTACCATTGATTTGAAAAAGGAGAAGAAAGCAGGCACCGATCTCTTTGGCGATGTTGATATTTATTATCCTATACAAGTAAAACAAAAAGACAAAGCCGGAAGGCCCGATATTGATTCATTTGAGACAGCCATTCGCCGCGATGGCAGAAGAAAAGGATATTTTATTTCTTTCGATTTTTCTTCTGATGCCATTAAAGAAATAAAACGTCTCGATAAAATGGGTGAGATAGAAATTGTACCAATTAAGGTTAAGGATTTATTGAGGAGAGAGGGGTTTGGGATTTTTGATTAAAAAATAGTAACATGAAAAAAGAATTTACATATTTATTCGGGGCAGGTGCAAGTGCAAATGTTCTTCCAACAGTGAAAACATTGGGAAATGAACTGAAAGAATTTTCGAAATTTATAAATAATACTACAGCATTAAATAATTCAGACAAGATTAGACAAATAACCTCTCAGATTGAAATAGATTTAAAGTGGTTAATTAAAGAAGAAGGAAAACATGCTTCAATAGATACATTCGCCAAAAAACTTTATTTAACTGATCAATTTCCCAAGTTAAAAGTTTTGAAAGGTTTAATTGATGCTTTTTTTACGATACGCCAGAGCATTAACGAGACAGATAAAAGATATGATGCCTTCTTAGCAAGTCTTATAACGGGGACAAATGCAAGCAATATTCGTTTGCCGGAAAATATTAATATTTTAAGCTGGAATTATGATTTTCAATTTGAGTTGTCGTTGATAACTTTTTTTATGACCAGAAAAATTGAAGAGTTAGAAAGCAGATGCAAATTAATTCCTAACGGGCAAGGAAACTTTGACATTATAGAAGAATTTTGCTTGGTGAAATTAAATGGTACTGCAGGTGGCCTAATTGTAGATGAAAAATCGTTTTCGAGAAAAAATTTTATAGATATATTACCGGAAGATAATATTGAAGAAAATGCAGATGAAATTTTTAAAAAACATATTAGCATATATGAGGACGTGATTAAAAATTATAACAGCACAATTGAGGATGAAAAATCTATTTCATCCATAATGTTTGCCTGGGAAAAAAATGAGGTTTCAAATCAGATAAGATCATATACTAATAAGAAAATTCAAGAAACATCAATTCTAACTGTGATTGGTTATTCTTTTCCCACTTTTAACAGAGAAATAGATAAGGCAATATTAAAAAGTATGCTTCAATTAGAGAAAATAATTATACAAGCTCCAATTGAGGATATTGATTCTATAAAGTTTAGGATAACTTCATTGTTGGATCCGGCAATGAGAGAAGTTACTATTGAAAAATTTCCATCTAAAGATGAATTTTTTATTCCCTTTGAATTTAATTAGTTGAAAATCCCCACCCTTGTTTAAAAAAATGCGTACAATCGTTTTCGCTAGTAGCTAAAAAATGATAGCAGCGCAGGAATTTTTTGTAATGAAAAGATTAGTTAATTTGGATTGCAGTTAGTA
>JBBPZF010000437.1:0-3020 GCA_038199105.1 Chitinophagales bacterium
ATCAACGGACCTTTCACACCTGATCTCGCATGGCCTATATCAAAGTTTGCAGATGCAGTAAAAACAAACGAATGGCCGGAAACCCTGGAAGTTGGCCTTATCGGTTCATGCACCAATTCTTCTTATGAAGATATTACGAGGGCGGCTTCAATAGCTGAGCAAGCAACCGAACATGGCATTACCGCAAAGTCAGAATTTACTATCACACCGGGTTCAGAGCAGGTTCGTTATACAGTTGAGAGAGATGGTTATTTAGATGTGTTTGAAAAAATGGGCGGCGTTGTTTTAGCTAATGCATGCGGCCCGTGTATCGGCCAATGGGCAAGACATTCTAACGATCCCAAAAGGAAGAACTCCATTGTAACTTCTTACAACAGAAACTTTGCTAAAAGAAATGACGGCAACCCAAATACGCATGCGTTTGTGGCTTCTCCTGAAATCACTACTGCACTTGCACTGGCAGGTTCACTGCTCTTCAACCCACTTACAGATTACCTGACAAACGATAAGGGAGAAAAAGTAAAATTAAAAGAACCGGAGGGAATTGAAATGCCGCCAAAAGGTTTTGCTGTAGAGGATGCAGGCTTCCAGGAGCCGGCAATAGATGGTAGTAATATTGAAGTGATCGTATCGCCAACATCTGATCGTCTGCAATTGCTTGATCCATTTCCGGCATGGGAAGGCACAGATCTTTGTGGCTTAAAACTGCTGATAAAAGCAAAAGGAAAATGTACAACAGACCACATCTCAATGGCAGGCCCGTGGCTAAAATACAGGGGACATCTTGATAATATCAGTAATAATCTTTTAATAGGTGCAGTTAATTTTTTTAATGAAAAAACAAACTCTGTAAAGAACCAGCTAACGGGCGGATACGGGCCACTTCCCGAAACGCAACGAGTATACAAAGCCGCGGGTGTTGGCTCTATAATAGTTGGCGATGAAAATTATGGCGAAGGCTCATCACGTGAACACGCAGCCATGGAACCAAGGCATCTCGGTGTAAGAGCGGTGTTAGTGAAATAATTTGCACGCATACACGAAACCAATATAAAAAAGCAGGGAATGCTGGGGCTTACATTTGATAATAAAGATGATTATGATAAGATTCTTGAAGATGACAGCATAGATATTACCGGCTTAACTTCGTTTAGTGTGAATAAACCGTTAGTCATAATCCTTAATCACAAAGATGGCACTTCGCATAATTTCCTGGTGAACCATACTTACAATGAACAACAAATCGAATGGTTCAAAGCCGGTGCTGCATTGAATATTATCAGGCAGAAATTTGAAAGCGGGCAATAGGTTTACCGCGATTCGCTTTTCCATTGGAAGAAATTCAACCTGGCACATTTAATATTTTATAAAAATATTTGTGTACGTCCCAATGCTGTGACATTGCATCACTTGAGCGGTGTTTTTATTTGCTTTGTATCATCGGGTACTCCTTCCCTACTTCCATTTTTAAAATTTAGTTTTTTGACTCAGGCAAAATTGGTTATATTTTAGAATAGAACAATTATAAAATTACAATATGGAAAATGCATCAATTCAAGTAAGGCTATTAACGATCAATGATTATAAAGAACTAAAAGAGGCAATGATAAAGGCGTATGCCAGCATGGGTGGCCAATACTGGAAAGAAAATTCTTTAAGTAAGTTGATTACTATGTTTCCCGAAGGCCAGATCGCCATTATTGTTGACGGTAAAGTTGCGGGATGTGCTTTGTCGCTGCGGCTTAACTATGATGATTTTGGCGATAAACATACGTATAAAGAAATTACGGGCAACTATACTTTTGATACCTATGATGCTGAAGGAGATGTGTTATACGGCATTGAAGTTTTTATAGATCCAAAATTTCGTGGCATGCGCCTCGCACGTCGCTTATATGAGGCAAGGAAAAATCTTTGCCGGCAAATGAATCTGAAAGCGATTGTTGCAGGCGGTCGTATTCCGACATATCATCTATATGCCAAAAAAATGTCGCCTAAAGAATTTATAGAGAATGTAAAGAAGAGAGAGATACACGATCCGACATTAAGCTTTCAACTGGCAAACGATTTCCAGGTAAAGCTTGTAAGCAAAAATTATTTACCCGAAGACCAGGAATCAATGGGGTTTGCTACACTGCTTATCTGGCACAATATATATTATGAACTTGAGCAAAACTCGCTGCTTACAGCAAAACCAGTCGTGCGTATTGGCTGTGTGCAATGGCAGGTGCGGCCATATAACAAGATGGAAGACATGCTCCAAAGCGTGGAATATTTTGTGGATGCAGTAAGCGATTACGGTTCAGATTTTATTTTATTCCCCGAGCTTTTTAATACACCCTTGCTTGGTTCGTTTAATCATTTACCGACCGTGCAGGCTATAAGAGAGCTGGCTAAATTTACACCGAAGTTAGTAGAAGAGTTCTCACGGTTAGCCATATCCTATAATGTAAATATCGTCGGAGGAAGCATGCCGATGCTTGAAGATGACAATCTTTACAACACGTCTTATTTTTTTCACAGAAATGGTAAAATAGATTACTCGCATAAAATTCATATTACCCCATCAGAAGAATACGAATGGGCAATCTCCGGCGGTAACAAAGTAGCGGTGATACAAACCGATGTTGCAAAAATTGGGATACTCATTTGTTATGATGTTGAATTCCCTGAGCTATCAAGAATTCTTGCGGACCAGGGCATGCAAATATTATTTGTTCCTTTTTTAACTGATACACAAAATGCATACAACCGCGTGCGTTTTTGCGCCCAGGCACGGGCAGTAGAGAATGAATGCTACGTAGCTATTGCCGGTAATGTAGGTAATCTTCCGAAGGTGACTAATATGGACCTCCAATTTGCACAAGCCGCAGTGCTTACTCCATCAGATTTTGCCTTCCCGGTAAATGGTGTAAAAGCAGAAGCAACGCCGAATACTGAGATGATTATTATTTCAGATGTTGACCTTTTATCATTGAAAGCATTGCATAATCATGGAAGTGTGCAAAATTTAAAAGATC
>JBBPZF010000438.1:0-2497 GCA_038199105.1 Chitinophagales bacterium
AAATATCCTTACATCCAATGATAACCTTA
Source organism: Chitinophagales bacterium (assembly GCA_038199105.1). Classification (GTDB taxonomy): domain Bacteria; phylum Bacteroidota; class Bacteroidia; order Chitinophagales; family Chitinophagaceae; genus Ginsengibacter. The sequence continues at coordinate 30 of JBBPZF010000438.1, forward strand.
GGAATTTTTTTTTGAATAATCAGATCGGCACACGGAGGAGTTTTACCATAATGAGAACATGGCTCAAGAGAAACATACAAAGTACTTTTTTCAATTAAACCCTTATGTTCATCGCTTACATTATTTATGCAATTGACTTCTGCATGTGGCTCGCCATATTTTTTATGGAAGCCTTCCCCGATTATTTTATTTTCATATACTAATACCGCGCCCACCATTGGGTTGGGCGCTACGCTGCCTGCAACCAATTTGGCCAATTGAACACAACGGCTCATGTATTGTTCATCAATGTTCAAAGACTTTCAAATTTATACTTCACAAAATAATTAAGTTTGCTCTAATGTCAATTGTTGAAGCATACAATGATTTTTTAAAGCGACTTGAATCAATCTATGATGATCGTGAAGCTGATAATATTGCAGACTGGGTTTTCGAAAATGTAACACAACTTAAGCGGTGGGAGAGACGAGGCAATTCAAAAAGTATTACTTCTGAACTGGAGTTAAAATTGAGTAAATACCTGCAAGAACTTCTGTTGCACAAGCCGGTGCAATACGTTTTGAATGAAGCCTGGTTTTATAAATTAAGATTCTTTGTAAATAGGCATGTGCTGATACCACGTCCTGAAACGGAGGAACTTGTAAGCTGGATTGTTAATGATGTAAAAAGTGCTAAGGGCGAAACATTGCTGGAAGAAATAAAAATTTTAGAAATCGGAACAGGAAGCGGTTGTATCCCGATATCCATTAAGAATGAGCTGCAAAATGCGTCAATCACATCAATTGATATGAGTGAATATGCATTGGATGTCGCCAGGAAAAATGCCAGCGATCTTCACACAAAAATTAATTTTAAAAAGATTGATTTTTTAGATGAACACCAATGGCGAGGCCTGGATAATTATGATATCGTAGTAAGCAATCCTCCATACATTCCGGAAAGCGAAAGTGAAAAAATGTCAAAGAATGTTACCGCATTTGAACCGGGCATCGCATTGTTTATTGATAACAAAGATCCAATTATTTTTTACGAAAAGATTGCGAAATTTTCTCAATCGCATTTAAAGAAGCAAGGAAAAATCTATGTAGAAGTTCATGAAGAAAAGGCAAATGAAGTGATGCAGGCTTTTAACAAAGACGGTTTTGAGACCGAAATAAAAAAGGATATATACGGGAAGGAAAGAATGATTAAGAGTACGAGGTAAAAATTATGAATCCTTTTATTTAACGCCGCTTACAGAGGCAGAGGTAGTAGCTCCAAGTTTTTTTGCAACCTGCATTACTCTTACAATATCGCCCCAGCTTACAAGAGAATCGGCGTTGATAACTACCGCAGGCTTAATACTGTCGCCAATGCGTAGTTGCCGTTGTAAAGATGTTTCAAGTGAATCAAAAATTATTTTTTGCTGACCGAGGTAAATGTCCCGGTTTTTGTCAATGCTAACAATCACGCTTTGCTTTGCTTTCGTATCGCTTGAAGCACGTGGATTGTTCATCTTTATCACATTCGGGTTTGCCAACGTAGATATTATAAGAAAGAAAAACATCAGGATAAACAGGATGTCATTCAATGGCCCTGTATCCAGCTCGCTGTCTTCATTTTTATATCTCTTTCTTATACTCATTTTAAAACTTAAATGATAGGGCTCACAAATAATTTTTTAGCGGGTAGGTTCCTGTAAAATATCAGCGAATTCGGCGCTGGCTATTTCCATCTTATTTTCTACCCTGTTTATTTGAGCAGCAAGATAACTGTGACCTATATACGCTAATATTCCTATGATTAAACCTGTAGCAGATGTAATCATTTTAATATAAATACCATCAGCAATTGTGTTCGGCGTATATTCTGTACTGGCGGCTATAGCCTTGAATAAAGAGAGCATCCCGATGATGGTACCCAGGAAGCCAAACAACGGCGCGATCCTGGCAATAATTGAAATTATGGAAAGATTCTTCTCTAATTTATATAACTCAAGAACACCTACATTTTCCATGCTTTTTTCAATAGCATCAATGGGCTTTCCTATGCGTTGTACGCCTTTATCAATAATTCGTGCTACAGGGTTGCTATTATTTTTTGAGAAGCTGCGGGCCGCCGCTACATTGCCTGTTACGATGTGGTCGCGAATGATACGCATAAAATTGTCATCAATTCTTGTAGCCTTATTTATAGCAATTAATCTTTCAAAAAAGAAATATACAGCACCAACAAATAAAAGAGCAAGGGGGATCATGATGACTCCTCCACTTACCAATACTTCCCATAAATTCTGAACTTTAGGAGCAGCCTGTACAGCGGTGGTATCCGCCTGCAAAAAAAATAGATCCATTTAATGAGTATTTGAACAAATGTAAAAAGTTATTTGATAAATGATTAGTTCAATAAAATACTATAGAAAACTTTAACGTTAATTAACGATCTAAGCTATCGTAATAAAATCCTATAAATTCAGATGGCAATAAAAC
>JBBPZF010000439.1:0-2747 GCA_038199105.1 Chitinophagales bacterium
AAATGAAAAAGATATTTTTTATAGTTGCCATTTGCGCAACTGCATTGGTGCAGCAAAGTTTTGCACAAGACACATCAACCCAATCACCATTTTCACCCCTACTCCATTCTTACTATGATATAAAAAATGCTTTGGTAGCAGGTAACGCAAACACTGCTTCCATGCAGGCTTCTGAATTTGTAAAGGCTGCTAAAAGTATAGATAGTAAAGATTTTTCTGCTGATACACGGGACGGTTTAGTTAAAGCTGCAGAAGCAATTGTTGCAACGAAAGATATTAAACGCCAGAGAGAGCATTTCGCGGCCTTTTCCACTAATATGGCCGCATTAGCAAAAACTGTTAAGCTTAGTGCAGAACCCATTTATGAAGCATACTGCCCAATGAAAAAATCATATTGGCTGAGCAGTGACAAAGCCATTAAAAATCCATACTTCGGCAATGCCATGCTTACTTGCGGTAAGGTGACGGAAACCATTCAATAAAATTTTAGTTGCCAGCGAAAGGCAATTTTGAATTCAACCATTTAAAAATAAAACAATGAAAAATATAATAAGTGCACTCGCGATAGCTGCTATAACATTTGCATCATGCAATAATGCAGACAACAAAAATACAGACGCTGATGTAAAAATAGATTCGTCCGCAACCGGAATGCAAAGCGATAATATGCAGGCACCAAACGAATCATCCATGCATGGCATCTTAACGGGATACCTGCAGGTAAAAAATGCGTTGGCAGATGATAATTCAAATGATGCAGCTAATGGAGGAAAAGCAATCTCAGAGGCAATGGCAAAGCTTGATAAATCTTCACTATCAGCAGCACAGGCAAAAGCATATAATGCCGTTGCCGATGATCTAAAAGAAAATGCAGAACACATCAACGAGAATAGTGATAAAATAGACCATCAAAGAGAACATTTTGAAATGCTGAGCCAGGATATGTATGATCTTGCAAAGTCGTTTGACCGCACACAAACATTGTATAAGGACTTCTGCCCGATGGCTAATGATAAAAAAGGCGCCTTCTGGATAAGTGAAACAAAAGAAATAAAAAACCCTTATCTCGGTAAAAAAATGCCGACATGCGGAGATGTAAAAGAAGAAATTAAATAGTATATGAACCTGTTTAAAAAGATTTTGTTGGCATCAATAGCTGTGTTTATCGTTGTACAGTTTATACAGCCTGCTCACAATTTAAGTGAGCAGGTATTGCCGGCGAATATTGCAAAGATCTATGCTGTGCCCGATAGCGTACAGCATCTTTTAAACATTGCCTGCTATGATTGCCATAGTGATAATACGCGTTATCCTTATTACGCTTATGTTCAACCTGGTGCATGGATTATGGCAAGGCATGTCAGGGACGGAAAAGCTAACCTTAATTTCAGCGAGTTTGGAACATATTCTATACAAAAGCAGCAGAGCAAACTGAAAGCCATTGTAAGTCAAATTAAAGATGATGAAATGCCTTTGACATCTTATAAATTAATGCATGCTGACGCCCGGCTTTCAAAAGAAGAAAAAGATTTAATCATAAACTGGGCTACGGCCACAAAAAACAATCTTCAAAACAAATAAAATAATGGTAAAAAAAATTGGGAACGCCATAGTGAAAATATTAAAAGCTGTTTTCCTAAGAAAAAAGCAGTGCTGCCGGTAATACCAATTATTAAACGTGATGGCACGAAACCTGGAGCATGGAAACACGTTCCGGCTACCTGTGAACATCATCTGTCCCATTTAAAACAAAATATTATTTCAAATGAAATACGCAATCTCAATAATCATTTTATTTCTGGCGGTTAACCTGTCTGCCCAGGATATGCCCGGAATGAAAATGCCGATGAAAAAAAAGGAGGCAACGCAGCAAACACAAAAAGTAATCTACACCTGCCCGATGCATCCTGAAGTAAAAATGGATAAACCGGGTAATTGTCCTAAATGTGGAATGAAGCTGGTTAAAAAAACCATTAAGGTTTCCTCTTCAAATGCAGCCCGTAAAATGCACAATGGTATGCCGATGGGGAAAGATACCTTGAAGGAAGATAAGGAGACAACTATGCCCGGTATGCAAATGCCTGACCAATCTTCAGGCGGGGATACGAGTAAGCTTATGAATAAATCAATGGACATGGGTGATATGAAAATGGACGATGGGAAAGGTATGCAAATGGATAAACCCGTAGATAGATTAATGGGATACAAAGCGGTAGAAACCAATTTGCCACCCCGAACTGTTCGCTACGATTTATACATCAGGGATACTACAGTAACTTTTGGCAAAAAAACTAAAAGAGCCATCGCAGTCAACGGCCAGATACCAATGCCAACGCTTACTTTTACTGAAGGAGACACGGCGGAAATTTACGTGCATAACGAATTAAATGAAGAAACATCCTTGCACTGGCACGGCTTATTTTTACCAAATCGTATGGATGGTGTGCCCTTTCTTACGCAAATGCCCATCAAACCTCACTCAACGTATCTCTATAAATATCCTATTATTCAGCATGGCACACACTGGTACCATAGCCACACAAAATTACAGGAGCAAATAGGTATGTATGGCGCATTTATAATGAACAAAAGAAAGGAATGGGATATACCAACGATACCTGTGGTATTAAGCGAATGGACGGATGTGAACCCCAAAGAAGTTCACCGCAGCCTACGTGCTGCCACTGATTGGTATGCTATACAAAAAGGAACTACCCAAAGCTATGCTGAGGCTATAAAAACAGGGC
>JBBPZF010000440.1:0-7794 GCA_038199105.1 Chitinophagales bacterium
AAAATATGGCGTCTTAGCTTCAAACTCAGCGCTACATGTATCTACCATTTTGTACACGCGGGTTATTCCAAATTCTTTTCTTTTTTCATAAATATCTTCATCCGTACTTCCATCTTTCATGATCCTGGATATTTGTTCATCTCCAAAACCAAGTTGCTTGGCTTTATGTAAAAGCTCAGGAGTAATTGTTTCAAGCGTTGTTTTTAAAAGCTCTTTTTCACAATTACAAATTTTTTGAATCTGGTAAATAAACCAACGGTCTATACCGGTTGATTCGCAAATGCGTCGTACACTTACGCCGATCATCAGGGCATCTTTTATCCTGAAAATGCGATCCCATTTAGGAATTTTAATGTATTCGATAACCTCTTCAGCATACATTAGGCTTTTGCCATAATACCCAAGGCCAACTGCCTCATTTTCCAAACTCTGACAAGCCTTTTGAACAGCTTCCGCAAAACTTCTTCCGATGGCCATTACTTCACCCACCGATTTCATTTGTAGGCCAAGTGTATCATCGGCGCCTTTAAACTTATCAAAGTTCCATCGTGGTATTTTTACAATAACATAGTCAAGTGCAGGTTCGAAGTAAGCAGAAGTGGTTTTTGTAATTTGATTTTTTAATTCATCAAGTGTAAAGCCTATCGCAAGCTTGGCAGCGATTTTTGCTATAGGATAGCCCGTAGCCTTACTCGCTAATGCAGAAGATCTGCTCACGCGGGGATTTATTTCTATTGCAATAATATCTTCTGTTTGCGGATTTAGGGCGAACTGCACGTTACAGCCTCCGGCAAAGTTTCCAAGGTCACGCATCATTGCCACAGCGGTGTTACGCATTTTTTGGTAGGCGGTGTCACTAAGCGTCATAGCGGGCGCAACCGTAATAGAATCACCCGTATGGATTCCCATTGGATCAAAATTTTCCACAGTACAAATGATGACCACATTATCATTATCATCACGCAATAATTCGAGCTCAAATTCTTTCCATCCTAACATTGCTTTTTCTACCAACACTTCGTGCATCGGCGATGCCGTGAGGCCACGGTTCAATGCTTCATCAAGATCATCTTTCGTATGAACAAAACTTCCGCCTGTACCCCCTAAAGTAAATGATGGCCGTATCACTAAAGGAAAGCCAATTTCCTGTGCGAATTCTTTTCCTTCTAAAAATGAATTGGCTGTTTTAGCAGGCGCTACAGGTACTCCGGTCGCAATCATCCATTGCCTGAATTTTTCCCTGTCTTCAGCTTTATCAATTGCTTTAATATCTACACCAATTAATTTTACATTATACTTTTCCCAAATGCCCAGTTCATCTCCTTCTTTACAAAGATTCAAGGCTGTTTGTCCACCCATCGTAGGCAAAACAGCATCAATATTATTCTCTTCCAATATTTGTTCAATGCTTTCAATGTTGAGAGGAAGTAAATAAACTTTATCAGCCATCATGGGATCAGTCATGATGGTGGCAGGATTACTATTTATAAGAATCACTTTAATTCCTTCTTCCCGCAGGCTTCTTGCTGCCTGGCTTCCGGCATAATCAAATTCGCAGGCTTGTCCAATTATGATTGGTCCCGAGCCGATGATTAAAACTGAATTAATAGAATGGTCTCTTGGCATTTATTTTTTTAATAGATGGTCGCAAAAATAAATGTAAATGATGAGAAGGAGTTTAGAATTCCTTACCTGATAATTTAATACTTTTACGAAACTGGTTTACAATGTCTCAAAAAATATATACTAAAACAGGCGACGAAGGTAAAACAGGCCTGATCGGCGGAACGAAGATATTAAAGAGTGACCTGCGCATAGAAACTTATGGCACTGTTGATGAACTTAATTCTTACATCGGCCTTGTAAATGATTATTGCACCGATGACCATTCGAAAGTTATTTTAAAAGAAATACAGGACAGGTTATTTACCATTGGTTCGGCGCTCGCTTGCGATCCTGCCAAGGAAACCAAACTTAATATTCCGGACTTGCATGAAAGTGATGTAGTATTGCTGGAAGAAGAAATGGACAAAATGAATGAATCTTTACCGGAGATGAAGCATTTTATTTTACCCGGAGGCAATCCTACTATATCGGTTACACACATTGCCAGGTGCGTATGCAGGCGGGCAGAAAGATATTGCGTTAATTTAAAATCACAGGAAAGTACCGTCGCTTCTTTAATAATAAAGTACCTAAACAGGCTGAGCGATTATCTTTTTGTGCTTGCGAGATTTATTGCACATACGATGAAAGTGCCTGAAATAATTTGGACGCCAAGACTATAAATTGCAAAATCATCCGCTAACAATCTTTCCATCTTTCATGTGTAAAATACGATCGCTGAGTTGAGCGAGCTCTTCATTGTGCGTAACAATTAAAAATGTTTGGCTAAAGCGATTTCGTAAATCAATAAATAAATTGTGAAGATCTCTTGCATTGGCAGAATCGAGGTTGCCGGTGGGCTCATCAGCCATTACAATAGACGGGCTATTTATCAGCGCTCTTGCCACAGCGACCCGTTGTTGCTCACCGCCGGAAAGCTCGCCGGGCTTATGTGACCCACGGTCACTTAGCCCCAGCATTTCTAACAAAGAATTCGCTTTTGCCTCCACCTCTTTTGTTTTGCGGCCCGCTATCCATCCGGGAACACAAATATTTTCGATTGCTGTAAATTCAGGCAATAAATGATGAAACTGGAAAACAAAACCTATATGTTCATTTCTAAAGGATGCCATTTTTTTACCATTCAATTTAGATACCTCCTGGTCATCGAGATATATTTCCCCTTTATCTGCTTTATCTAATGTTCCTAAAATATGGAGCAAGGTGCTTTTTCCAGCCCCTGACGATCCGGCGATGCTTACAATTTCGCCTTTGGTTATTTCAATATCAACGCCCTTTAAGACAGGAAGAGTGCCATAATTTTTATAAATTCCTTTCGCTTTTAACATGGTTAAATGTAAAGTTTAAATGCAAATTGAAAAAGATAAAAAATTAAAATAACATCTATGCATCCATTGCGTTATATTAATCATCAGAGTAACAGAAAGCGGGGTGAAAACAATATTTGGTAATCCCGATATAACTTTTACTTTTGCGGAAAATTGGTAACCCCATTTCAATTGATAATTATTAAATAGAGAAAATATATGTTTTGGACTTTAGAACTTGCCTCACACCTTGAAGATGCGCCCTGGCCTGCAACCAAGGATGAACTGATAGATTTTTCAATCCGTAGCGGGGCACCCATTGAAGTAGTTGAAAACCTGCAGGAGTTAGAAGATGAAGGAGGCGAAATTTATGAAGGCCTCGATGATATTTGGCCAGATTATCCAAGCCAGGAAGATTTCTTTTTCAACGAAGACGAGTATTAGTCACAGGGCTTTTAAGGAAAAATGATTGTTATAAAACCGCTCAAACCTGGGCGGTTTTTTTATACATAACAAAGCCAGCCTATTTTATTTTAAATTCTTTCTGATTATTCTTTGTCGACTGGAAAATCTTCGAGGTCATACACAGCCGCAGTATAAGCTACGCTAAACCACTCCCGGAACATTTTATAGTTCCTGTTAGCAGGCCACGATTTTTCATCTTCATACCAAAGCCTTAGTTCCTCCACAAAGATTTTATCAAAATTCTTCCTGAGATAGCTTTCTATTTCTTCATTTGTGTCTTTTTCTTCAAGCAAGTAAATATTATCGTCTTCAATTTTATGAGGAAACAAAGTGTTCCCTTCTATCTTTTGCAACCAATCGACAAAAGCTTGTTTGGGTGTAATAGTTATGGCTATACGATTAATAAATCCTGCTTCAAAATTAAAATCATCATCTTCATCTTCACTCTCCTCATCTTCGTCTTCATCATCCAACATCATATCTTCTAAAAAAGCTGCCAAAGGTTTAGCGGTGGCAACGACAAAAAATTGGCCATCGTCTGTCCGGTTTATTTCAAAATCATGAATGAACTCATCGTATTCTGCAAATTTTTTTACTCTCTCCTTTATCAGCTTTTCCAATATCTGTATATCTTCTTTGTTATCACCTAGTTCAGCTTTGGCCCCCTGTAACATAGTTTTATATAGTTGAGGAAAGGCCATTTTCATGCTTCCGATATTCCATGCAACTAAAGAGAGGTTTAATAAATTTTCTATATTTTCAACACCAGGAAATTTATCGTAATAAGGCCCTACAAGCTCCAGCAACTTTCTGAAAATTTAATTCCTGATTCATTGGGAACAACAGTCCTGCCTTCTTTCCCGTGTTGCTTAATTACTTTAAGAAGATTAGGATCAACATCTTCATTGGAAAATTTACCTCCTTTGTATGCTTTCATAAAAGAAATATTTTAACTGTAAATAATTTTTTTAAAAAATATCCCGGAAAATATAGATAGTCATCACTTCTCCATTTGTTCAATAACACTTTGCGTAACGCCAGTAAAAGAAAATCCTCCATCGTGAAAAAGATTTTGCATGGTTACATACTTTGTCATATCGCTGAATAAGGTAACACAGTAATTGGCGCAATCATCAGCGCTCGCATTTCCAAGCGGGCTCATTTTCTCGGCATAATTTATAAATCCATCAAAGCCTTTAACGCCGCTGCCCGCAGTAGTACGCGTAGGAGATTGCGAAATAGTATTTACCCTTACATGCTTTTTAAGCGCATAATGATAACCAAAACTGCGTGTTACACTTTCAAGCAATGCCTTGGCATCTGCCATTTCGTTGTAGTCAGGAAATACACGTTGTGCTGCAATATAGGTAAGGGCAGCTACGCTCCCCCATTCATTTATTGCATCTTCTTTCATTGCAGTTGCAAGCAAACGATGCAGGCTCATTGCCGAAATATCTAATGTCTTTTGATTAAACCCATAATCAATCTCAGTGTAGTGTTTTCCTTTGCGCATATTAATGCTCATTCCTACTGAATGCAAAATAAAATCAACACCGCCGCCAAAGTGTTCTTTTGCTTTTGTTATTAAATTAAGCATATCATCATTGCTACTTACATCACAGGGCACTACCGGCGCATTTATCTTTTCTGCAAGCTTATTTATTTCGCCCATGCGCATAGCGACAGGTGCATTTGTAAGCATTATTTCCGCTCCTTCTTCATGGCAGCGCAAGGCAGTTTTCCAGGCGATTGAGTTTTCATCAAGTGCGCCAAAAATAATTCCCTTTTTTCCCTTTAGTAAGTTATAAGACATGGCTTTTTGTTTATTGATTTATTGGTTAAATGGTTAAATAGTTAATTAGATTATAGTTATTTGAATACTGTTCGTATAACTATTGCATTACTGATATCATTGCTGCCCACTGCTCACTATCTAATTCCCAATCATTTCCCTCGCATTCTCAAATGCAGCTGCAGTAGGCCTTTCACCGCTAAGCATGGTGGCAATTGTGGTAATACGTTCATCTGCATTCAACTCTCTTATAGAGGTAACAATCTTATCATTTTTTATTTCTTTGTAAACAAAAAAGTGTGTTTCTGCTTTTGAGGCGATTTGCGGCTGATGTGTTATTGAAATTACCTGATGGCCACCCGAAAGCTCTTTCATGATAAGCCCGACCTGCTTTGCAGCTTCCCCGCTGATGCCACTATCAATCTCGTCAAAAATTAATGTGGGAAGTTGAATACTTTTCGCGATAAGTGATTTGATACTTAACATCAGGCGACTTAATTCCCCTCCGCTCGCTACTTTTCTTAAAGGCTCAAATCGGCTTGCTGTTACTGCCAATCCCTGTGGAAGATTTGCATCAAATAAAAATTCTATTGTATTGATGCCATAAGCATTTAAGTTTTTTTCCGTTTTAATACTCACCTTAATTCGTGCATTCGGCATACCAATTTGTGCTAAAAGTTGGTTCACTTTATTTTCAAAAGGCGTTACTTGCTTTTGTCTTCTCTCTGAAATTTTGTCTGCGACAGCAAACGCTTGTTTATAAAATTGCTCAAGTTCTTTTTCCCGCTGAGAAATGGTGTCAGAAAGATTAGTGACCTTTTCAAGCTCTGTTGCAAGACGTTCTTTTATCTCAAGTAAATCTGCGGTGGTTTGTACATTGTGCTTTTTAAGCAGGCGATATCCTTCTCCCATCCTGTTGTTTAATTCATCTATTTTATTGGCATCATACAATACATCATTATTAAGCAACTCAAGTTCTGCAGCAATATCCTGTAGCTCTACCTGCACTGAATGTAGCCTTGCCGTTAAAGCGTCAATTACGGGATGAAAAGATTGAAGGCTTTGTAGTTTATTGTTTAATATTTTTATTTGCTGCACCAACGGTTGCTCGCTTTCCTGCAACTGAAAGTTTACTTCAGTAAGAATCAATTTAATATTTTCCGCATTGCTGATGAGCTTGATTTCAGCATCAATATTTTCAAGTTCATTTTCCGTAAAGTTTGCTTCTTCGAGCTCATCAAAGAGAAATTTATTGTAATCGAATTCCTTATTTGCTGCCGATTGCTCAGCCTTCAACTGTTCCAGTTCCTTTGATGTATTCCTGTAATTTTTATATACCGATTGATATTGAATAACATCTTTGGCGGTGCCGGCAAGCGCATCAATCACCTCGCGTTGAAAATCATTATCGCCCAACTCAAGTGAATCAAATTGCTGATGCAGGTCAACAAGCAATGAAGAGAGTTGCTTTAGCTGGTTAAGATTTACCGGGGTGTCATTGATAAAAGCACGGGATTTTCCATTAGTAGATATTTCACGGCGTATGGTAATTTCTTCCTCGGCATCAAGATCGTTAGATTGTAAAAAATCTTTTACCGGCTCCTGGTTACTTTTAAAGATTGCATCTATAAAACATTTTTTTTCTTTATCAAGCAACACTGAAGTATCTGCCCGTTCACCGAGTACAAGGCTTAATGCTCCCATAAGAATACTTTTGCCCGCGCCGGTTTCCCCCGTAATAATGTTTAAGTGAGAGGAGAAATGTATTTTGATTGAGTCAATTATTGCATAGTTCTGTATGTGTAACTGCTGAAGCATTGTCTGGCAAATTACAATATTTATAGCTTGCCTTTCCTGTTTTTGATAGCGGTTGCTATAAGTTTATATGCATCTAACAATCATTACATAATTGGCATAAAAAAAGGGCTTCCAAAATGGCGCCCTTTTTTCGTTATTCAAAATACTTTATTTTACTTCCACTGAATCGTTCAATTCATCATCTACTAAAATGCGCCCGCAGTTTTCACAAACGATTATTTTTTTCCTTTGCTTTATATCACTTTGCTTTTGTGGCGGAATGGCATTAAAACAACCACCACAAGAATCTCTTTCTACCGGAACCACAGCCAGGCCGTTGCGATAATTTTTACGGATCCTGTCATAACTAACAAGCAATCTTTCATCAACATGCTCTCTTGCCGCTTCTGCCTGCTTATTATAATTTTTTTCTTCCTTATCTGTCTCGCCTATAATTTTTTCCAGCTCACCTTTTTTGCCTTTCAGGTTTGTCTCTTTTGTAGCAACTGCTTTTTTTGCAAGCTCAAGTTGCTTTCCTTTTTCACCTATTTCCTCAGTTGCATCTTTTATGTGCTTTTCCGCCAGCTTGGTTTCCAGCGTTTGCATCTCAATTTCTTTATTGATAGCTTCGAATTCCCGGTTGTTCTTTACATTATCACTTTGCTTTTCATACTTCTTTACAAGCTCGCCGGCATCCTTAATAATCGTTTTTTTATCTTCAATAAATTGCTGCATCCCGTTCATCTCTTCTTCGATGCGATTTTGGCGGGCGTGCAGGCCTTCGATTTCATCTTCAAGATCACTTAC
>JBBPZF010000441.1:0-3216 GCA_038199105.1 Chitinophagales bacterium
ATTTTATTAAACTCTTTTATAGAAGTGATATCAGTTTTCCATCCTTTAAATTTTTCATAAACAGGCTCAATATTCATTCCCTGCATTTGAAAAGGAATTTGTTTTGTATCAATACCATTTACCTTATACATATTACAAACCTCTAACTCTTCCAGCGAATCAAGCACATCGGCTTTTGTCATCACCAATTGAGTGACCCCATTTATCATGCAGGCAAAATTCAATGCAATCAAATCAATCCAACCGCATCGCCGCGGACGCCCTGTTGTGCTCCCAAATTCATTGCCTAATTTACGAAGGCGCTCCCCGGTTTCGTCATTCAACTCCGTTGGGAAAGGACCACTTCCTACTCTTGTACAATATGCTTTTGTAATACCAAAAACCTCTTTTATTTTTTGCGGCGCTATACCCAGGCCACTGCTAACCCCGGCACTTATAGTACTTGATGATGTCACAAAAGGAAAGGTTCCAAAATCAACATCGAGCATACTGCCCTGCGCTCCTTCGGCGAGCACCTTTTTCCCCTTCTGAATTGCATCATTTATGAAATACTCACCATTTACTATGTTCAAGGATTTTATAAACTCAAGCGCTTCAAAAAATTCTTCTTCCCACGCAGAAATATCTTCTCTGAACCCAAAGTTGTCCAGAAGCTTTTGGTGCTTCAGCCTCAATTTAATGTATTGAGAAATAAAATTTTTGTTTAATAAATCGCCCACACGCAAGCCGTTGCGGCCTGTTTTGTCCATGTATGCTGGTGTTATTCCTTTAAGTGTGGAACCTATTTTATCGTTTCCTTTTGCAACTTCGCTTGCTTTATCAAGCGCCCGGTGGGTTGGCAAAATCAGGTGTGTACGTTCGCTTATAAAGAGGTTTTTTTTATAGTCAACTCCCATGGCAGCCACTGATTCACATTCACTCTTAAGTGTGATTGGATCGAGAACTACCCCGTTACCAATTAGATTAATTTTATTATCATGAAATATTCCGGAAGGAATCTGGTGAAGCACAATTTTTTCACCATTTATATAAAGTGTGTGCCCGGCATTTGCCCCACCTTGGAAACGGGCAATAACATCATAAGCCGGAGTAAAATAATCTACAATTTTTCCTTTTCCTTCATCGCCCCACTGCAAGCCAAGAATTACATCAACCATTTAAAAACTTTTTTAGGATATTGGGTAAAAGTAAAAGGAAAAAAATAAATTGAAACTTTTTTGTTTGACTGCCGAAGTTTAAAAAAAAGTGTAGATTTTTTGATCCGTTTTATCGCCGTTTGAAAAAATTATCAGGCAACTTTCAACATACTAAGCTTGCTGATTTTAAACTTTCGCGTAGCATAATCCATGGTAACGACAAAGGTTTTTACTTTCTGAGAAGGAAGCTCATACATAGCATCGTTCAAAATACTTTCGCAAATGCTTCTTAGGCCACGTGCGCCCAGTTTATATTCGATGGCTTTTTCCACCATAAAATCATACACATCATCTTCAATTACGAGCTCAATGCCTTCAAGGTCAAATAGCTTTTTGTATTGCTTAATCAAGGAATTTTTTGGCTCGGTTAAAATGTTCCGCAATGTTATTTTATCAAGAGGATTCAGGTAAGTGACTACCGGCAGACGGCCAAGCAACTCAGGTATAAGCCCAAAAGATTTTAGATCCTGTGCATTTACAAATTGGAGCAGATTCTTTCTTTGAAATTCCTGTAAATCTTTGTTTACAGTAAAGCCAATGGCGTTCGTATTGATGCGACGGGCTATAAGCCTGCCAACACCATCAAAGGCGCCTCCGCAGATAAAAAGAATATTACTGGTATTTAATTTGATTAGCTTTTGCTCCGGATGTTTACGGCCTCCCTGGGGTGGTACAAGTACCTCCGTGCCTTCAAGTAATTTTAATAATCCCTGCTGCACGCCCTCTCCGCTTACATCCCGTGTAATGCTTGGGTTGTCGCTTTTGCGGGCAATCTTGTCAATTTCATCAATATATACAATTCCTTTTTGCGCAGCATTAATATCAAAATTGCATACCTGCAGCAGCCTGCTTAAAATACTTTCAACATCTTCACCCACATAACCGGCTTCGGTAAATACAGTGGCATCTACAATGGCAAAGGGAACATTCAATATTCGCGCAATGGTTTTCGCAAGCAATGTTTTACCCGTGCCGGTTTCACCTACCATAATGATGTTGCTCTTTTCTATTTCAACATCATCGCTCTCTACCTTTTGATTAAGCCTTTTGTAATGGTTATAAACCGCTACCGCAAGTATTTTCTTTGCATCATCCTGGCCAATTACATATTCGTCAAGAAACTTTTTTAACTCAACCGGCTTTTTTACTGAAAGCTTGTAATTAGAAGACTGGGCATTTTTTTCAGGCATAGGAAAAATTTCCTGCGTAATTATCTCTTGCGCATGATCAACACAATTTTCACAAATGTGACCCTCCTGCCCTGCAATAAGAATTTTTACTTCATCACGGTTTCTCCCGCAAAAAGAACAATGTAAAGTTTGTTGTTTAGCCATGCTTAAATATTCTAAAATGAACTCTTTTTATTCTATAAATTACAACTTTTAATTTTAATGCCTGTATTTCCGGTTATAAAATCGTACCTCCATGACAAAATTATAACAGTAAATGTTGCATCAGAATTTCTCTAGTATACCATCAACGATGCCATATTTCTTACTCTCTTTAGCATCCATCCAATAATCCCTGTCAAAATCTTCCATCACTTTGTCATAAGTCTGCCCGCAGTTTTCTGCAAGAATTCTTGCGCCCAATTGCTTGGCTTTTAAAATTTGTACAGCAATTATTTCAAGATCGGCACTTGTTCCCTGCCCTCCGCCACTTGGCTGATGAATCATAACTTCGCCATGAGGAAAAATAAATCTTTTTCCCTTTGTCCCGCCGCTTAGTAATATGCTGCCCATGCTTGCTGCCATGCCCATACAAATGGTGCTCACCGGAGAAGTGATCATCTTCATCGTGTCATAAATAACCATGCCGCTTGTCACGCTGCCACCGGGGCTACTGATGTAAAAACTTATTTCTTTGCCTGGATCTACGGCTTCAAGGTATAAAAGCTTGTTAGTAATATCTTTTGCGCTTTTATCATCTACGGGACCCCATAGAAAAACTTTCCTTTGCTCTATAAATTTTTTATCAAACATCATCCCGCCCATCATTTTTTCCATTGGGTTTTCGGGTA
>JBBPZF010000442.1:0-3114 GCA_038199105.1 Chitinophagales bacterium
CCTGTAGGCTGAGATCGAGGCGCATTCATAAAATCTATAGTTCCATTCGCATAAAAACGAACATGGGTTGCACTATAACCGGGAGTTCCATTGGGTAACGTTGTTAATGCATCATTACTAACTTTTATCGCTGCCGCAAATGTGTTATTGACTGAATAGGTATCAAATACTGTAAAATAAACGTAATTACCATCTGTGCATATAAAATCAACATTCCCTGTAGAGGTGTTGGCAGGAAATATTATATTTATTCTTGCCTGTGGTGAAGATGTATTAAACTTTGCTATGCTTGGAAAAGCCTCTGAATATCCCTGGCAGAAATAAGCTGTTGTTCCTGTAATTGCCATACCTGTCATTGAAGTATATACATTTTTATGGACGGAGCCCGTTGTTTGTAGCGCAGATGAATTTCCAATTATTCCATCCCAGGTGTACTTCACATTATTGGACAATACCCTTACATCGTAGGCCGCATCAGGAGATTTGATGCTATTACCATAATCATCTTTACCATCCCAATATTCTGTATAAGTTCCTGAGTTATACATTTTATTAGCCCAAAGAGTCCTAACCAGTGTACTGTCCTTTTTGTATATACCCGCACTTGTACGGGCAGAACTTGCAAGTGTAAAAGTGAAAGCGCCTGTTTGGGATTTTGAAAAAAATGGAAATAATAGCAGAATGATTACGATTCTTTTCATTGGTTATTTATTAGATTATAAGAGATGGTTAAGCATTTTTTGCCTAAAGAAAAACTTTAGGAGGTTGAGGGATTTAGTTTTTAGTAAATATGATTAATCGGTCAATTTTATTGGGGTCATTAAGGCGACACATATCATCAAAAAATACAGTTAGTGCAATCAATTTAAGTTGTTGCAAACCAAATGTATTCGAATCTCACTTACACTTTTATATTAGATTATACTTAGTTAACTTTTGGTAATTTTTTAGCACATACATGCAAAAGTGGTTTCGATAGGTTAAATAAAATAAATTCTTCCCTGTTGTAGTAAAAATTATGCCATTGTTGACTTAAAGGTTATTGTGTGGATATTACTTTGGCTAATTGCCGTAGAGTAAAAAAAACGAAAGAGACTTGCTAAATTGCTGGCAAAAAGGTGTCGAAATTTTTTTTTACGCTGGAAAATCTAAATTTTAGAAAAACGATTTTTATAACTGGTACGTATGCGCTGTGAGATGTCTGTAGATACCGCTATTCTTCTCTTTCATTAGATAGATTGAGCAATCGTCCTTTGTTCCATGCCTTAAATTCTTTCTTAAAATTCTTCGCGTTTTGCTTTGTAAGATTAGGGTCATCAAGTAAAAGAAGTTCTGGGCTTCCGGCATTTACCCAGGCAGTGTACCAGTAATCTGCTACGTCTTTTATGGATAAGCGAAGTTGCTGCTCTACCATTCCATTTAATGCTACATTAAAAGACCTGGCATATTCATCAGAAAAAACAGGTTGGTTATAGGATAAAACCAGGTTTCCCGAATCATCTTTTTTATAAAGTTTTTCTTTATCGAAAGCATTCCTGTTTTGTTTTTCAATCTTTAATAGGGGGCTCACCAGTGCATGCGATTGTGCAATCATATTCCAGGTTTCTGCCGGAATATCTGTAATCAATTTAGCTTGCTCTACTTTAAAATTAAAATCATTCCCAAATAGTTGCGGCAAAGTTGATTCCCATAAAGCATGTACGCCTTTTTGATTAGTCAGTTGACCGTTGTAGTTAGAAGATGTATGCAAAGGCATGTGAGCATCACCTACATAATGGCCTAATTCTGCTGAAATAAAAAGTATTTCAGTCTTACTTCTTTTTTTAAATGCCTGTGTCAGTTTCTCCTCAAGGTTTTGAATGTGCCAGGGCAGGTAGCCGGTCTTATTGAGAAATGCACTGTCCCATTTTTGGTAAGCCTCCTTAGTTGTTTTAGGAAAAGCTTCAATTGGAATTTTTCCGAAGTCTTCTATATCTATGAAATGCCTTGGCGGCTCAGCTCTGTCATTCAGCACGCCTCTTCGCAAATCCGGCACCACAGAAGATTCCGTAATAAAATCTATATGATTATAATAAAATTTTATCATGCCGTCAGGCAATGCAAAAACAGCCGCACGATTGATATGCTTGTGCCCCCATTCGCCCCAGGCAAAAAGAAGGCCCACACTTCCGGTAATAAGGAAAATGATAATTGTGGCTGAAATTATTCTAATCTTCAATAGATTACTTTACGTGAACTTAAACTATGAAAGGTCGAGAGCATAGTTAATTTAAACTGGATAAATTTTCAAAAGCCTTTGTGATTGGAGTAGTTTGTAAAAAATCGTATCCTAAAAACTTACGCATTCTTTCAATTCTTTTTCCGTGTAAGCAAGTCCATATTGTTTTAAAACATCATCAGGCACGCCGTTCCATTGATTGGGAACATTGCCCATGTAGCCAATATCTTTTACTCCAATCTCCGAAGTAAAAAAGCCGGTAGCGGTAAGGCCACGCATCAGGTTAAAGAATGATACGCCCTGTTTCATTTCCGGCTTTGCTTTGCCGGGATAGGCGATATCATCTACAATAGCTATGCGTTGCGTGTTATCTATGTCTGCAAATGATTTTTCAAACCTGTTAAGCGATTGCATCTCTATCCACCGCAAGCCGCCCCGCATAGGGGTTTGAAGTTCCGGTTTGTCTTTTACAATAAATTCAATGAAGTCGCCAACCTTTGCATCAGAAGCGCTTCCGCTTACATCATCTTTTGGAATAATGATATCTGCGAGTATTGTAATTGTACCCATTTCTATCGGAGTAAAAAAAGTTTCTTCTTTAAGCTTTTTTTCCAGGATCTTTTCTTCTTCCATGCGGGCAGGCTGTTCATCAGTTTTCTTTTCGCCGCCATCTAACTTTGCAGAAGCATCTTTGAATTTAAGATTTTTGTCATCGGTGTTTTTACAGGCATCTAAAAGTACGCCCGTAGAGGCCGTACCGATTATTAACGCCTTGATTGATTTACGTCTGTCCATAAAAATTAATTTTTTTACAACACAAGTAAGGTTGCGTGTTTATTAGATATTTTGTTTTTTCAGTTCATCAACTATATGTTCCGAGGCTCGCATGGCCAAGG
>JBBPZF010000443.1:0-4855 GCA_038199105.1 Chitinophagales bacterium
AACCACTCGGCCACCTGCCCAAAATTATTTAAGAACTGAATTGATGAATGTTCATCTGGACAACTCCAGTATATATCATCAGTAACAATAGAGCCAGTGGAGGGATTCGAACCCCCGACCAGCTGATTACAAATCAGCTGCTCTGGCCAACTGAGCTACACTGGCAATTGCCTTAAATACAACCTTACAATGAACTTCCTTTTAAAACATCCTTTGCAAGGCTATTTTTTGGGAAGGCAAAGGTAATGGAAAATGTTTAATGGAAAAATTTTGAAAAAGAATTTTATTGCAAAAAGAAGAGCCAGAAATCATTTAACAATCCTATCCAATTATATGATTCTGTTTTTAAAAGCATAAACTATAAAAAGTTTTCAGAGGTCATTTTAAAAAAGAATCCCTCCAAATTATGAAGGGATTAAAGTCTATAATCTTAAAAATTCTATGCAGCCATTTTTTCTTTTTTCCTTTTGATCTGCGTAATTACTGAATCAAGCGCGAAATCAAAACTTTCTTCAAACGATTTGGAAGAATGCTTCACAAAAAAATCATGCCTCGGTACATGCACTTTTATCTCGG
The DNA here is from genome assembly GCA_038199105.1 of Chitinophagales bacterium. Classification (GTDB taxonomy): domain Bacteria; phylum Bacteroidota; class Bacteroidia; order Chitinophagales; family Chitinophagaceae; genus Ginsengibacter. Next base: position 577 of record JBBPZF010000443.1, read on the forward strand.
CGATTTTGTCTTTGATATTGTGAACTACATTATCCAACTTTAGGAATACATCCACTTTAGTTATTCGATCGTGAAACTGGTTTAGTTTGGACAACTTTTTTTCAACATACGATACCAGTTTTGTGTCTGCTTCAAAATGAAGGGTCTGAATGTTTACGTTCATAGTAATCTTTGGTTTTAACAGTGAGGGAAATATGTGAGGAAAATAAAAAATTATAAGCCATCGGAGAGGAGAGGTTTACAGTAAGCTAAATTCTACGATAATGAAATTACATTTCATAACGCATTTTTCAAAAAAAAATTATGAAAATGATTATGATTTAGGATGCGATAGTTTATATACTTCCCGAAGCTTTTCAATAGAATTATGCGTGTAAACCTGCGTGGAGGCAAGGCTGGAATGGCCGAGAAGTTCTTTTATGGCATTGATATCGGCACCGTTATTGGTTAAATGCGTTGCGAAAGTATGCCGCAAAATATGAGGGCTTTTTCTTTCATTGGTTGATACGCTTCCGAGATATTTTTTTACCACCCTATATACATATTTTGGGTACAAACTCTTTCCTTTTTCATTTAGAAAAAGAACATCCAGCTCATAGCCTGGAAACATCGATTTCTTATCTGAAACATAAGCAGCAATCTCATTAAGTAACTGATTGCTTGCCGGAATTATTCTTTCTTTATTTCCTTTTCCTAACACTTTAATCGCGCCATTACTTTTATCTACCCGGGATTCTTTCAAATTAATTAGCTCGCTTAGCCTGATGCCTGTATTGTAAAAAATTTGTAATAAAAGGCGATTTGTTTTGCCTTCCCATGTATCTGGAAATTCAATATCGCTCAATAAAAACTCCATATCTTTTTGTTCGACAAATGAGGGAAGCCTTTTATTCACTTTGACTGAGCTAATGGCCACCATAGGGCTGCTTTTAATCTTATTATTTTTGAGCTGATATTTAAAAAAAGACTTTAGCGTGGAGATTTTTCGATTAATTGTTTTAGAAGAAGCTTTGTTTTCTTTTACTGAAGCAAGCCACGATCGGACTATAGATGGAGATATTTCTGCAAGACTTATATAATTGTATTGAACAATTATGAAGTCGAAAAACGCAGATAAATCGTTTTCATAAGAGATGATGGTGTGCGGCGAATATCGCTTCTGGAAAGTAAGGTAATTGAGAAATTCCTCTATGGGATAGGTTTCATTTGGATGCATAAAAAAACCGGTAGCTGTAAAGTTAATAAACCCTGGCTATCCGGTATAAGATATTAAGAAGAAGTATATTAAACTTCTATTTTACCACTGTCAATCTGTTGCTTGTAAACTGCTTTCAAAACCTCGTGGCGACGCTTTACAGATGGCTTTGTAAAAGCCTGACGCTCTCTAAGCTGCAATAAGGTACGGCTCTTCTCAAATTTTTTCTTGTACTTTTTGAGCGCTTTATCAATATTTTCGCAGTCTTTTGAATCAATAATCAGCATAAATATTCCTTTTATTATTTTTAGGATTGCGAAGATAAAGTAATTTTTTAAATTTAAAATATTCAGAAAGAGATAAATCTTAAAAAAAAGCAAACAAATAGCCATTTATATGTTTACAGGAATTATCGAGGCCGTTGGAACTGTTCAGGATATTACCTCACAAGGCACAAATAAAAGTTTTTACATCAAAAGCAGTATTTCTTCTGAATTAGGTATTGATGAGAGCATTTCGCATAATGGTGTTTGCCTCACGGTAGAAGAAATTAAAGATGATATTTATAAGGTAACTGCTATAAAAGAGACCTTGGATAAAACAAATAATGGTGCATGGAAAGGCGGTGATTTTATAAACCTGGAACGCTCTATGAAAATGGGTGGACGCCTGGATGGCCATATAGTTCAGGGGCATGTGGACTGCACTGCAAAATGTATATCAAAAAAAGATCTCGAAGGCAGCTATGAGTTCACTTTTGAATTTGATGAAAAGTTTGCGGGACTGGTTATTGAAAAAGGCTCAATCAGCCTGAACGGTATTAGCCTTACGATTTTTAATGTTGGCATACAAAATTTCAGTGTTGCCATTATCCCTTACACATTTGAACATACTAATATGAAAAGCTTGCAAAAGGGAATGCAGGTAAATATTGAATTTGATATGATTGGGAAATATGTAAGCCGTCTTCAATCGTTGCGTTAATTAATTACCAGCCTCAAATAAAATTGCTTGTACTCACAAATAAACCACCGCAATAATTTTAATTTCTTAAGAATTTTTGCGGCGGTGCTGGTGGGAATAACACATTCTTACGCAATTACGGGGAACGCTTTATTGGAACCTTTTCACATCTTGACAGGCGGGCGATATTATTTGGCTTCAATAGGCTTATATATCTTTTTTTTACCAGCGGATATCTTGTAACGGAAGTGCGTTGAGTTCAAATTCACCGTTAGCATTTTTAAAGAAAAGAGTTCTAAGAATTTATCCTGCTTTAATTGTCGTGGTATTATTGAGCGTTTTCTTTGCGGGGCCTTTACTAACTGCGTTTAGCCTTAAGCGTTATTTTATTGATGCAGATACCTGGAAATATTTATGGACGGCCTCAGGAATACGAATCAGGTTTAGATTGCCGGGCGTTTTTGAACAAGCAGAATTTGCTATGAAGGGTTTCAATGGCTCTTTATGGAGTATTAGCCTTGAACTTCAGTTGTACGGACTGTTGCTATTATTAATGCTTACAGGGATATTTAAGGGGAAAAAAGTATTTATAATAACTTTTATAACGTTAACTATTGTTTGCCTTTTAATGAGCGTGGCAGGGCAATACACCATCTTAATGCCTGATCAAAAAAGCCTCTTGCTTGCTTGCGCTTTTTTCTTTGGAGGTATTATGCAAACAAAGGCTATTTCTAAGAAAATTGCTGTTTATTTATTCATAGCAAGTGGGCTATTGATGATTGTAAAATTAACCGCTCTGATAAAAGTGAATATCTTAATAGACGAAGTAATATTTTTCAGCCTGGCTACCTATTTTATAGCATTCACCCGGTGGTTTACAATTCGGATTAAACATGATGTTTCTATGGCGTTTACATTTATACGTTCCCCATACAGCAGTTCTTTTTTCAAATCTCCGGATTCAGCCAAAGTGTTTTATCTAATCTTCTGCTATCATTTTGTTGCTCAGCATTGCTGGCATTTATTTCATGGATATATATAGAGAAACCTGCATTGAGATACAAAACTCAATTTTCGTAAACGCTTTTATCCTTCATAGCCGAACTAATCGCTTTATCCATTACTCTCTCCGCATAGGGACGGCTAATATCATTCAACTCTTCAATTTTAGAATGAATTAAATCCTTGTCTTCCATAGTGAGAGCGAGTTGCAGCGCCTGCATCGCATTTGCTGTATTGATCATCTCCTCCTGCTGAAGTTCCCTGGAATTTTTCTGAATAAATTTTTCTGTGGTTTCTAAAAGCTGCTCCCCTTCCGTACTTGCTTCCAATAAAGCCCTTATAGCAATATCATCTTTCGCATGCGTTATTGAATCCATTAACATTTTTTCAACTTCATCATCAGTCAAACCATACTGCGGCTGCACTTCTATACTTTGCTCTACACCACTTCTTATTTCCTTTGCTTTTACGATCAATATACCGTCAGCATTTATTAAAAAAGTCACTTCTACTTTTGGTAGGCCTGCAGGCATTCCTGGTATCGCTGTCAGATTAAATTCCGCCAGTTTACGGTTATCATTTACCAAATCTCTTTCTCCCTGGTACACCGCTATCTTCATTCCGCTTTGGCCATTTACCTGCGTGGTGTATTGCCGCGAAATTCCAGAGGGAATTTTTGAATTTCTTGGAATCAACACATCCATCAAACCTCCCCGGGTTTCTATTCCGAGAGAAAGCGGAGTGATATCGAGCAGTAAAAAGTCTTTATTATTTCCTGCTAAGATATCGGCTTGTATCGCGGCTCCGAGGGCAACCACCTCGTCAGGATTCACTGTATTATTTACTTCCCTTTCAAAAAAATCAGAAACGCTTTTTATCACCAATGGGACTCTTGTTGAACCGCCTACCATCACAACATCCTGTATCTCCGAAACTGAAAGGCCTGCATCTTTTAAAGCGCCTTTACAGGATGTAACTGTTTTATCTACGAATGGTTGAATTAAAGATTCAAATTGATCTTTTGAAATTTCCAACTTCATTTCACTGAGGGTGGTTGAAAAGTTTTCATTTGAAGAAAGATGCTTTTTAGCTTCTTCGGCTTTCAATCTAAGCGCTTGT
>JBBPZF010000444.1:0-2482 GCA_038199105.1 Chitinophagales bacterium
TAAACAAATTTTTCATTTAAAAAACAAAACCTGTACTACAATCAGTCATCTGCCGCAAAAGGCAACCACGGAGGCAGGCACCAGCACCTGTCTTACCGCTCTGTTCAAAGATCTGCTGTGAACATTTACAAAACAGAAAGCAGTTATGAAATGCTGGTATTCGCACCAGGCCGTATTCATGAACATTTTAAACTGGATGTAAAGGGAAACGAGTTAACCGTGTCTTACACTCCGCCTGAAGGTTTTCCAAAAGTGGAATGGACCAGGAGGGAATATAGCCGCGGTGGCTTTGAAAGGACCTTTACCCTTGATGAATCCATTGATGCAGAAAAAATAACTGCAAAATATGTGGACGGAGTTTTACAGGTAAGCTTACCTATATTACCTGGCAAAGAATCTGTGAAGCATGAAATAAGCATCAGCTAATATTTAGCTATGTGAATTAAAGACGGCAGCAATTCAACATTGCTGCTTTCTTTTTTTTATGCCACATGTAAAATTTTACCGATTTGTTCGTTGCAACTTTTTTTTTATCGAATATCAGAGAGCCCGGAAGGCTTAACTGCAGCCCCGGGGAAATGTACTATGAATACCTGCGCGACGCAATGGCTCTAAATTTTAAAACTTCTAAGCGACTTTCTTATAAAATTCGATTTCATAAAGTGCTTACTAATCCTACTTAACTGACTTATTAACAAGATTATAATAAATACTTTTGGTCAAAAAATTTAAACTAGTTTAAATTTGCACCAGAAAAAACGATGAATGTACCATCTTTAAATTTTTTGGTGTAGGTTGGAGAAATCCGCCACCAATATTAGCAGTGCATCATCTTTTTAATATACAACAAGCTCCGAACTTAAAACTTTGGGGCTTTTTTATTTAGGATGAGTTAGTATATAACCCCGGTAAAACGCTTTATAACGGTTAAGGCTGAACGCTTTTATAAAAGTGATTTTAATTAATAAAAACAAGCGAAAAAGTTGAGGAATAATATCTGGCTATTCCCGGTTTAGTGTTTAATAAAGCTGTTCATCATAAGGTAAAGCGGCTGGCGCCAATGGCTTATTATTTACAATAAATGGATTACGCCAGGCAGTATATGCCGCCAGTATACCCATAAGAATTAGCAGCGACAGCCCTTTTGGGAGGCTTGCTTTTTCGGCGATAAAGCCGATAACGGAAGGGCCGGCAAGAAAACCTATCAGCCCGCCGGTGGTTACCATGGCAAACCCTTCTACCGTGCTTAGCCCGGGGATATTAGCCGATGCCCTGAATAACACTGGTACAATACAACAGCAACCCAGACCAACCATTACATATCCCGTAATCGCGATAAACACAGCGGGGGCTGTTACTACAACTAAAAATCCAGTAGCCGCGAGCAGGCTTCCTGATAGCACAACAGTTTTGCTTCCCAGTTTTGTTATTAGCATATCGCCATTTAACCTGCCTATAGTCATGGCCACAGAAAAGCCAACATAACCAAGGCTTATCAATGCTTTTGGGGCAAACAATATTTCTTTGAAATAAATGGCACTCCAGTCAGCCACGCATCCCTCTGCCATAAAGCTTACCATACAAATGAAGGAAATGCCGAGTATAGATGCAGATGGAAATTTAAATGCAGACCTGGAGTGAATGATGTCGTTATTAGCCAGCAAATACTTTTTATTAAAAAACATAACGGTGATAAGACAGCAGGCAACTAATATAATTTGGTTACCCGAAGAAACATGCAGCAGAAATAATACGGCGGCAATACCGCCACTTAGTGCACCGCCCAGGCTATACATTCCATGGCAGGTACTCATAAAAAGTTTGTTGTATTTTTTCTCCATCAGGTTTACGGTTGAGTTGGCGCTTACCCCATTTAAGAAGCCAACGAGCCCGAAGAAATAAAGACAAATCCATAACATCGGCCTGCTTACTGAATTTATTTCCAGCATCATAATGCAACACATGATGATGTAGCCGGTAAACATCCACCTGCCTACAGAAACTTTGCTGAATACCCTTGTTGAAAGCAACATGCCCGAAACCGACCCTAATGGGGCAAAAAGTAAAGACAGGCCAAGGCTTCCATCCGTAAAACCCATCCTGGCTTTTATTCCAGGGATTGCAGCCACCCAAATTCCAAATAACAGGCTGGATATTGCAAACAAAAATCCTACGGCAAATACACGTTTGTTTCTTATAAAAGATGTGAAATTTTTGATCATGGAGACAATAAAAGCGAAGTGCGAACTTACGTAAAGTGCAGTTGGAAGAATTGAATTATTGAAATATTTTAGTACGCGGAAACATTGGCTGACGTAAATTAGATGTAGGAAAATTAGCCACCCATTGTAATAAATTGATGTTCACTTTCAAAAAATTAAATTATGGCAGACGAAGAGCAAACACCTCCTGTGCAAGTGCCTGATGAAACGAATAATTATAAGCACATAGATACTCCTTCATCAAACGAGACTGGCAATGA
>JBBPZF010000445.1:0-3781 GCA_038199105.1 Chitinophagales bacterium
GGAAAAAGAAAATTAAAATTAATGATGGAATCAGGTGATGCATAAATGACAATGAACGACGATCTGTTAAACATATTATCGAATAGCAACAAAGATATAGACAATCAAAAGTTGATAGACTATGTCAGTGGCAAACTTTCGGAAAAGGAGAAGCATGAACTCGAAGAGGCGATGATAGATTCTGAAATGGTGAATGACGCCATGGAAGGCCTTGACGGAGTTAAAAATAAAAAGGAAGTAACTGCATTGGTAGAGCAACTTAATCTCAACCTAAAGAAGCAACTTGAAAAAAAGAAATCAAAAAAAATAAAGCGCAGCATCAAAGACCTGCCATGGCTTTATCTCACCATCGTTCTAATTCTCATTATGATATTGATCGGCTTCCTGGTTATAAAAAAGCATTTGGACAGTGAGAAAAATTCAAAGGAAATAAACAAAGAAATCGTTCGATAAAATTTTCATTCAAAAGTGCAAGAAAATTTTTACTGTCATCACAAAAAAAAGCGGCCACAAACGCAGCCGCTAACTTTTAACCCAAAAATCTGTTTCAAAAATATTAAAAAGGAAGGTCATCAGCCGGTTCTTCCATATCTGCTGTTACACCTGTTTTGTTGTTTGAAGAAGAAGAGGAAGAATTTGCATTATAGTTACTCTGATCATTATTTGAACTGGAGTTACTTTGATCACTATCAGTACGTCCTCCTAATAGTTGAACATCCCGCACCCGCATCCTTAATGTAGCCGAAGCCTGGTTATCCTTATTCATATACCCATCAGCTTCAGGCGAACCTTCAGCATATACTAATTGCCCTTTCTTGAGATAAGGCACAACAGCTGTTCTATCTGTCCAGAAAGCGCACTCAACCCAGGTTGTACGTTCTTTCTGGGCACCAGTAGAATCTTTGAACCTTTCAGTGTGGGCTACACTAAAATTGATAACATTTTTACCATTCACTTCTTTAACGATGCAATCTTTACCAAGGTTGCCGATAATTTGTAACTTAATCATGACTGTGTTTTTTAATTGTTAATCGATGTATCTGTACGGCCGCATTCTAAGTGTAAGAATGAAGCGAAATCTAATGAGAAATTACAAACCTAATTCATTTTCTTTTTCAATGTGGTCACCTGGTCCTGCAGGTTACTCACAAGATTTACCAATGAATCAACATCCCAACGTTGCTGTTGGGTAACTTTATTTATCACTGCCTGTGCCTGCCACATCTCCAGCACATCAGCGGTATTTACCTGGTAAGGCTGGTATGCCGGATTATCACTTACCAACGTAAGCTTACTTTTGTTTTTATTGCTTTTAATTATTCTTTTATAAACAATGCCTTCACTTTTACTTACCACAATATAAGCGGCATTGCTTTTCACGTTTTCAACGTTTTCCATTTTTTCTCCAACAATAATACTACCACTTGGCGTAGGCATCATACTATCTCCAATAATTTCAAAGGCCCTATAGTTTCCACCAGTAAGCATTGGTAAGGTAAAGGTATTAAGCTCATCAATAAATTCACTATCAGCATAGCCTGCAAGGTAACCTGCTGCTGCCTTTACAGGAACGAAGTGGATAATATTTCTATCTGCGCTCATCATTTTTAGCTGTCGCCTTTTTGCAAGATAACTGGGTCCTTTTGTCTCACCCAGGTCATGCAATAATAGTTCGTCAAGCGACACCTTAAATATGTCGCCTACAATTTCAAGAACATCAATTCTTGGATCGGCTCTTTCTTCTTCGTAAGCGCCAATAAGGGAACGTTTTATTCCAAGCCTGGTTGCGAATTCTTCCTGTGTCCAGCCTCGAAGCTTACGTAAATATTTTAAATTTTGTCCTGCGATAGCCATAGTGAACTAATTAATTTAGACAAAAATACTAATTAATTTAGTTCTGCAAAATTATTTTTAAAAAATATTTTTGGTATTGCTTTATACATTCAATATAAGCTATTCGGACTTTTCATATTATCAATCGGTTAAACTATCTCTACGATTTTATTTTATGATAAAATTTTTGAACTACAATAAATGCTATATATAAGTTTTACAATCACCATCCGCTATTTGGTTTAAGATTCATACCATGCATTTGACAGGATAGCTATCAATAATCTTTCGAATAATTTTTCCCCAAAGACCTTCTATTGAACTTGTAACAAAACCCACTTAAATAGTTTTGCATATAGGTATCTTTTATCTGGTGGTGCAAACCTAACAACTTCTTTTCTGCATTACTTATAGCAATATGCACCCAGGGAAACACTTTTGACACTTCTGTCTTGTCTTTTACAATTACTTCTTTATGCATCTTACAATATCCTGTGAAAGGTTTTTCAATAATTTTTGATAGCGCGGATAAGCAAGGCTTCGTATTCTAGTAAAAAGGTTCCGCCAACTTTATATTTCTTCAAGATGTCAACTTGCTTCGCAACCGTTTGTTATAGCACATCTTCAGTTATTGCAGCATCCCTTGGGTTAAGCAAGCGAATAAAATTTACAATGTTTATAATCCTGGGATGTTCATCTTTTGCTGAATATGTTTTGTTCCCGGAAAGTTCTATGAATGAACAAAGCAATAACAGCCCCGGCAATAGCGACATTCATTATAAGCGGTGATGAAGAATCTTCTATCAGTTGCAGGGAACAGACTACCGAACAGTCATTAATAAAAAAATATTTAGCCGGCATATATGCAACGCAAGGCGTTAGTGAGAAGAAAAAAAATTATTGCACCCTACCCTTTTCTTCTTCAGCGCCTGTTGAGCGGTCACGGGCGCCTTTCACTTTTGAGTTGCCAAAATTATGCGTGTACGTAAGGGAGACAGAAGGGTATGAAAAAATAAGCTTGCCACGTACTACCAGGTTCTGTTCCGGAAAATTGATATGAGGGCTAAATTTAAGCGTGTTCAAAATATTACTAACATTAAGGCGAATAGTAGATTTTAGCTTCGGTAACTTTTTTTGAATCCCCGCATCAAGAGAACCAAAGGCAGGCACTGTATATATCCCAAATGTTGTTTTTGTAGTGTAAAAACCCGAAAGTTCCACCGAGTAATCTTTAGGCAGCGTAAAAGATTGCTGGGTCGTAAACTGCAAATAATCCTGTTTAATTGTAAGAGCGGTTCCTGAAATACTGCCTGAAAGCGCCTGGCTGTTTCCCACCACATTGTATTGCATATTCCACCATTTGTTCACCGTAACCGGTACAGACAGGGAGACCGCCCACACAGTGTTGCTTTTTTATTTTCTGCAGCTAACGTTTCAATATTAGTAACCGGATCTATGATTGGTGAGAAGTTCGTAATAGTGTTGGTTTCATAGCTGTAAGAAACGGATAATATGACACTCTTATAAGTGTAGGCTACGCTGGCCGCGTCTGTAATAGCTGGCTGCAGGCCGGGGTTACCCGAAAAAAATGTATAAGGATCGGAGAAGAAGACGAACGGCGCCATATCATTAAAGGTGGGCCTCGTTATTCTCCTGCTATACGATATATTCCAGGAGTTACTATCGTTAATACTATGCGATAAGAAGAAACTGGGAAATAATTTTCCGTAATGCTTGTCTACAAGATTATTTTCAGTTTGTGAGCTAAGGTTTGAATTGGTGTACTCGTAACGCAAGCCCAGCTTCATATTTGTCTTAGCCGATGCTGCGTAATTAAAGGACGTGTAAGCGGCCAGGATATTTTCTTTAAGTGCATAATTTCAGAACCCCTGACCTCTACGATTTAGAGCAAATCATAAAAAACCTACAATCCTTTATTGTCAATGCA
>JBBPZF010000446.1:0-4857 GCA_038199105.1 Chitinophagales bacterium
GTTTACACCATTTTGTCTTGGCCTGGAGAAATCTACAACGTGTGTTTTTTTAATAATTCCCTTCCTCGTGCACAGCACTATGTAATTATTATTTATGTATTCTTCATCCTGCAAATCTTTAATATCAATCACCGCCCGCACTTTATCATCCGGCGGAATCTGCATCAGGTTTTGCAATGCCCTGCCTTTGCTCTGTTTATCACCTTCGGTAATTTCATACACTTTCAGCCAAAAGCATTTGCCTTTTTCTGTAAAAAATAAGAGCGTATGATGCGTGGAGGCTACAAAAAGATGTTCAATATAATCTTCTTGCCTGGTGCTGCTGCCTCTTGCGCCTCTTCCACCACGGCGCTGTTGCCTGTATTCTGTTGCCGATGTACGCTTAATATAACCAAGGTTTGAAATAGTAACAACCACATCTTCTTCTTCTATCAAATCCTGCATGCTTATTTCGTCAGCGAGGTAAGTAATTTCAGTCTTGCGGGCATCACCAAATTTTTGCTTTATTTCATCCAGTTCATCTTTAATGATCTGGAATCGCAAACCTTCGTTATCAAGTATTTCTTTAAGACGTGTTATCAATTGCATTATTTCTGCATGCTCATCTTTTATCTTATCTCTCTCCATACCGGTAAGGCGCTGTAATCTCAACTCCAATACGGCTTTCGCTTGTATGTCGCTCATTCCAAAGTTCGACATCAGGCCTTCTTTTGCTACGTCAGGCGTTGCCGAATTTCTTATGAGTGTTATTACTTCATCAAGATGGTCAAGTGCAATAAGATAGCCTTCTAATATGTGCGCTCTTTCTTCGGCTTTTCTTAATTCAAATTTTGTTCTGCGAACGATAACCTCATGACGAAATTCTACAAACTCTCTAATAAGGTCTTTGACATTTAAAATCTTTGGCCTTCCTTTTACCAAGGCAACATTATTAATGCCGAAAGAAGTCTGCAACTCACTGTGCTTGTATAAATGATTGATAACAACCTGCGCAATTACATCCTTCTTCAGCTCTACTACTATGCGTGTACCTTCCTTATTATTGCTCTCGTTATTTACATCGGATACACCTTCTATTACCTTGTCATTTATCAGGTGACCGATTTTTTCAGTAAGATTATCCCTGTTTACCTGGTAAGGCACTTCGGTAATTACGATCTTCTCTCTCCCGTTTTTAGAAGTTTCTACGGTAACTTTTCCTCTCAGCACTACTCTTCCGCGACCAGTGTGCAGCCCGGCTTTTACGCCTTCATAGCCATGTATAATACCGCCTGTTGGAAAGTCCGGCGCTTTTACAATTTTTATAAGATCGTCAATGGTAATTTCTTTATTATCAATATAAGCGATGCAGCCATCTATTACTTCTGTTAAGTTGTGCGGCAGCATATTCGTCGCCATACCTACCGCAATACCGCTCGATCCGTTTAACAGGAGTTGCGGAATTCGTGTAGGCAACACCGTTGGTTCCTTTGTGGTGTCATCATAATTAAGCTGAAAGTCAATGGTATCTTTTTCAATATCATCCAGCATTGTTTCTGCAATTCTTTCAAGACGTACCTCAGTATAACGCATTGCTGCAGGGCTGTCGCCATCCTGGCTTCCGAAATTTCCCTGGCCGTCAACAAGTGTGTAACGCATGCTCCAATCCTGCGCCATTCTTACCATAGTATCGTAAATGGAGGCATCTCCATGCGGATGGTATTTACCCATTACATCACCGACTATACGTGCTGATTTTTTATAAGGCCTGTTGTAAAAATTTCCCATCTCATACATGCCGTAAAGTATGCGGCGATGAACTGGTTTAAGGCCGTCCCTGGCATCGGGTAACGCCCGCCCAACGATCACGCTCATTGAATAATCAATGTAAGCGGCTTTCATTTGTTCTTCAATGTTTACAGGTATTATTCTTCCCCTGTTAGCGCCATTTTCCGGCGTTTCGTCTTCAATGTTTTCCATAATTTTTTGCTATTGGCAAATATACTTTTTTAAAGGCTGTTTTCCTGAACAAAGGCCATTATTTAAGCCATATTTATTACCATTTTTAGTATTGATTGTGGAAAAAGAAAATGGGCATTTTTGGTACTCTCAAATGCATGCGAATCGTTTATTTTTTACGTCCTTTGTTTTATTACAAACCAGCATTTCAAATATTGCCGGGAAGCTTTCTTTATGATGGAAAAATGCATGAATAAGTTGCAGACGATTCCTGATAGAAATTAAAACCATTTAAATAAACTCAATGAATTCAATCTTAATTTTCGGGGCAGGAAAATCTGCAACCTCACTTATTGAATACTTATGTAAGGTATGCGATGAGAATGATTGGGAACTTGCTGTATGTGATGCAAACGTGCAATTGGCGCAATCTAAAATCCATGGCAGCAGAAAGGCAAAAGCAATTTCCATTGATGTAAGTAATGATGAAAAAAGAGGCTCGTTTATACAAAAAGCAGATGTAGTAATATCAATGCTTCCGCCCCACTTGCATTTTTTGGTCGCAATGGATTGTGTCATTTATTCAAAACATCTTTTGACAGCTTCATATATTGATGAGAAGATAAAAAGCCTTGAAGAAAAAATAAAGCAAAAGGGATTAATTTTTATCTGCGAGATGGGCCTTGATCCGGGCATTGATCACATGAGTGCCATGAAGATCATTGACAATATTAGAGATGATGGAGGAGAGATTATATCTTTTAAATCACATTGCGGAGGATTGATAGCGCCCGAAAGTGGCGATAATCCATGGCATTACAAAATAACCTGGAACCCCGCAAATATAGTACTGGCCGGATCTTCAGGAGCAGTGTACCTGGAAGAAAATAAAAAAATAGAAACCGCCTATTATGATGTGTTTAATAGCTGCGCTAAAATAAATGTGCCGGGGCTTTTTCCATTAGAGGGATATCCAAATCGTGATTCTATTTCTTACATTGAAAAGTATAGATTGCAGGAAACAAACACATTCCTGCGGACGACGCTTCGCTATCCTTCATTTTGCAGCGGGTGGGATAAAATTGTAAATATGGGATTTACAGATTTGGATGATTTACAGGAAATAGAAAAATGCAAAACATATAATGATTGGTACAATGAAAAGACTGCATTTTTTAAAGCCAAAAACAAAGATTCACGTTTTGAAAACAATGTTTTTAATGAAGATTTTAATTCGCAAATTGATTACCTCGGTTTGAGAAGCGATGATAAGATTGTAATTCCTTTTACTTCTTCTGCCTCTGTTTTACAGCACTTGCTGGAAACAAAACTGGCGATGCAGCCACATGATAAAGACATGATTGTAATGGTGCATGAAATTAGGTATCATAAAAATGACGAGGATAAAAAGGTTGTAAGCAGCATGATTGTAAAAGGCAATGATAAAATACATACAGCCATGGCCAGAACAGTGGGCCTACCCTTAGGCATAGCCGCTAAATTAATAATGCAGGGAAAAATAAAATCCGCAGGCCTGCATATTCCTATCTCCTCAGAAATATATGAACCAGTGTTAGAAGAGTTAGCCAGGCATTCAATAAAATTTGAGGAAGAAACAAGTATCGTATAACTGGGACGTTATTTCTAAAAAAAACGGGATGTCTTTTGGACATCCCGTTTGCATATTAAAAAGTTAAGTTTTATTCAATTATTGATTTGCCTGCTTTTTTGCGTCTTCTTTCATTTGGTCATTTGCTGTAATCAAAAATTCCACCCTCCTGTTTTGGGCCATGCCTGCATCCGTATCATTTGGATATGCCGGCGCAGATTCACCGTATCCTTTTGTAGTAATGCGTGACGCCGTAATACCTTGTGCTTCTAAATAAGAAGCAACCGCACCAGCACGCTTTTCAGAAAGCGCCATGTTATATTCCTCACTTCCTCTTGGATCTGTATGCCCCTGCACTTCGATGTTTGTATTGGGATATTTGTTGAGCACATTTACCAAATTATTTAAGTTGGTTTTAGCTGCATCTCCTAACTCTGAGCTGGAAAAAGCAAAGAGAATTTTTTCGTTGAACTCAACCTTAATGCCTTCATCTACTCTGTCAACTTTTGCGCCGGGTATATCATTTTTTATTTCTGCAGCCTGCTTATCCATATTACGCCCGATAATTGCTCCTGCGGTACCGCCTACTGCTGCTCCTAATATAGTTCCTAAAGTTTTATTGCCTAATGCGCTACCTAAAAGCGTGCCACCTACTGCACCAGCTGCACCGCCTATAGCTGCACCTTTCTGGGATTTCGTTGCATTACATCCCACACACATAATAGCCGCAACCGGTAAAGCAAAAAGTAAATTTTTCAAGAATTTCATATAAGTTTTTTTTAATGTACTACCTTATTGCCAAACATTATACCAAAAGTAATTTTGAAAAAATCTATACTATATAAATAGCTGCCAGCATGAACGTTGACATAACAAATTAAATTGCAAAAAAATGACAGCCAAAAATGTCTTGTAAGTAATTACACAATTATTTTTATTTTATCCCCACCTGTAAATTTTGTCTATCTGAATTTTGCAAACATAAAAAATGGCTTAAGGCTAATCATTCGACCGAAAAATATTTTAGTTCTTCTTCTAAAAAAATACCGGAATGTTTATTAATAATTTCATGGGCTTTTTTAAGCTGTGTTGTTAAAAATTTTTTATGACCGACGCTATCTTCATTAAAGGGTTTGTGATTTTTGGCCTTCATTAAAGTGTCTATATCTGTTTTCAATTTTAAAGTTGTTTCGTTGAAATACGTATTACAAAATTTTTCAAATACATATTGTATAGCGATTTCATTGGCATGCACCAGGTCGCTTTTATAAAAACGATAATAGCGTAAAAAATCTATCACCAAATCATAA
>JBBPZF010000447.1:0-2577 GCA_038199105.1 Chitinophagales bacterium
AACCGGAGCACTACTATCGAGGCAAACGGCGCTAGAGTAGGAACTATAGAGCATCTTATGGCGGCCCTCGTGGGGATGCAAATTGATAATGTACTTATTGAAATAAACGGGGAAGAAGTCCCCATCATGGATGGAAGCTCCCAGCTCTTTATAGATCAACTTTCCAAAGTCGGTATTGAAAAACAGGATGCAAAGAAGGTGTATTATGATATTTTACATAATATCACTTTTGTAGATGAAGAGAAAAAAGTAGAGATGGTGGCATTACCATATGATGGTTACCGTATTAATGCTTTAATTGATTTTAACTCTCCCGTGCTTGGTACACAACATGCTGATCTTCGTACGATCGCTGATTTCAACACGGAAATAGCGTCTTGCCGTACTTTTTGTTTCTTTCATGAACTGGAATTTCTGGTGTCCAATCATCTTATAAAAGGCGGAGATATAAATAATGCAATAGTCGTGGTGGATAAGCCTGTGACGCCCGACCAGGTGGAACGCATCTCAAAAATATTTCACAATAAAGACGTGAAAGTAAGCGAAGCCGGAATTCTTAATAACCTCACATTACGTTTTCCCAATGAACCTGCAAGGCATAAGCTCCTTGATGTTGTCGGCGATCTTGCACTTGTAGGATATCCTTTTAAGGCACACATTATCGCTAACCGCCCGGGCCATTCCTCCAATGTAAAATTTGCCAAGAAGATAAAAGATCACATCAAAAAGTATAAGCACAGGCAGGAAATTCCAAAATATGATCCCTGCATACCGCCGCTTCTTGATATACAGGAAATTGAAAAAACGCTGCCGCACAGGTATCCGTTCCTCATGGTTGATAAAATAATTGAGCTATCGGATACACATGTAGTAGCAATAAAAAATGTGACTTACAATGAACCTTTTTTTCAGGGGCATTTTCCGGGAAACTCTGTAATGCCGGGAGTTCTACTTGCTGAGGCGCTGGCGCAGGCAGGCGGCTTTATTGCAATACCCAGGAACTCGCCGGATAAGTATGACACCTATTTTCTTAAAATTGACAATTGCAAATTCAAGCAAAAAGTAGTTCCCGGTGATACGCTGATTTTGAAAATGGAATTGCTGCATCCTATCCGCAGGGGCATTTGCGAAATGCGGGGCACTGTTTATGTAGGCGACAAAGTAGTAACTGAAGCCGTCCTCATTGCACAAATAGTAAAACGACCTAAAGAAACGGTATGATAAGCCCTCTTGCACATATTCATAAGGATGCACAGATTGGAAATAATGTTACAATTGATCCTTTTGTTGTAATTGAGGAAGGTGTGGTAATAGGTGAGAATACACACGTAATGCCTCATGCAGTTATCATGAAAAATTCTGTAATTGGCAACGGCTGCCGCATTTTCCCGAGTGCAGTTATTGGAGCTATCCCACAGGATTTAAAGTTCGATGGGGAAGAGACTTTCGTGCAAATAGGCGATAATACAACCATTCGTGAATTTGTTACTGTCAATCGCGGGACTAAAGATAAATGGAAAACGGTCGTGGGTAACAACTGCTTGTTGATGGCTTATTGCCATATTGCGCATGATTGTATAGTGGGCAATTATACCGTAATCGCTAATACTGTTCAGCTTGCAGGCCATGTTGAAGTAGGCGACTATGCCGTTATTGGCGGAATGGCTGCGGCTATCCAGTTTGCAAGGATAGGAGCTCACAGCTACATTGCCGGTGGCACTGAAATCATTAAAGACATTCCCCCTTATATAAAAGCAGGCAGGCACCCCATAAGCTATGTTGGTGTAAACTCAGTAGGGTTACAAAGAAGGGGCTTTAGCTCAGAAAAAATAAACAGCATACTTGAGATTTATCGCAATATTTATACACGCGGATTAAACATTACACAGGCAACAAACTGTATAGAAAATGAGTTGCCCGAGAGCCCTGAGAGAAATGAAATTCTAAAATTCATAAAGGAAAGCCAGCGTGGAATACTAAAAGCTGTCGCCAAAGGTAATACTGATGAAGATTGACCTTACTAAGCTGGGTAAACGTTATAACAGGGAATGGATCTTTCGCAACCTTAATTTTAGTTTCGATCTTCACAAACATTACGCTATTACAGGACCCAATGGATCTGGCAAATCAACATTACTGCAGGTGATAGCCGGGTCAGCAATTTACAATGAAGGAAGTATAAAATATACAGCAAACAACAAGGAAGTTTCACCGGAAAAAATTTATAAATCTATATCGCTTTCCGCGCCATATATAGAGTTGATAGAAGAAATGACTTTGCAGGAATTTTTAGATTTTCATGATAAAATGAAGGGCTGGATACCAACCCTTGATACAAAGCAGATCACCATTCTTTTGCGGCTGGAAAAATCTGCGCATAAGCAGCTCCGTTATTTTAGCAGTGGAATGAAACAGCGTGTAAAACTTGCCCAGGCGATATTTAGCGATGTGCCGGTCGTATTGCTTGATGAGCCCGCTACCAATCTTGATGAGGAAGGCGTACAGTTATATAATTTTTTGATAGAAAAATATTGCGAAAAGAGATTAGTAATTGTAAGCAGCAACGATAAAAAGGAA
>JBBPZF010000448.1:0-3082 GCA_038199105.1 Chitinophagales bacterium
AAAACAAAATCAAAAAAATGGCAAAGTTAAATTTTGGTGGCACTGAAGAAAACGTTGTTACCCGCGATGAATTTCCTTTATCAAAAGCACAGGAAGTTTTGAAAGATGAAGTAGTGGCAGTAATTGGTTATGGCGTACAAGGCCCCGGGCAGGCGCTGAATCAAAAGGAAAATGGTATCAATGTAATAGTTGGCCAACGTAAGAATTCTAAAAGCTGGGACAAGGCAGTGCGGGATGGTTTTGTAGAAGGCAAGACATTGTTTGAAATTGAGGAGGCTTTAGAAAAAGGTACCATCATTTGTTATTTGCTAAGCGATGCTGCACAAATTGCGATGTGGCCAACAGTAAAAAAACATTTAACTCCTTGCAAAGCCTTATATTTTTCGCATGGTTTTGGAATTACTTACAGCGACCAAACGGGCATAATTCCGCCAAAAGATGTAGATGTTTTTTTGGTTGCACCAAAAGGTTCCGGCACTTCTTTGCGCCGTATGTTTTTGCAAGGCCGCGGATTGAATAGTAGCTATGCAATCTTCCAGGATGCAACCGGGAAAGCGTTTGACAGGGTTGTTGCATTAGGTATTGCCATTGGTTCAGGATATTTATTTGAAACAAATTTTAAGAAAGAAGTGTATAGCGATCTTACCGGTGAGCGTGGAACTTTAATGGGTGCAATACAGGGAATATTTGCAGCCCAATTTGAAGTGCTCAGGAAGAAAGGTCACTCACCTTCGGAAGCCTTTAATGAGACCGTTGAAGAACTTACACAATCGCTGATGCCATTGGTTGCTGAAAATGGAATGGACTGGATGTATGCAAACTGCTCCACTACAGCACAGCGTGGCGCATTGGATTGGTGGAAGAGATTTCGTGATGCTACGTTACCTGTGTTCAATGAATTGTATGATAGTGTTGCCGCAGGAAAGGAAGCTGCAAAATCTATAGAGAGCAACAGCAAAGCTGACTATCGCGAAAAGCTGGAAGTAGAATTAAAAGAATTGCATGACAGCGAACTCTGGCAGGCAGGCAAGACCGTTAGAAGCCTGCGTCCGGAAAATCAACCTGCGTCCGAAAATTAAAAGAAGAAAAAAATCGGCATAAACAATACCTAATTTAATAAGCCAATGACTGAAGCAATATCCAATACTGAAAAAATTACAGAGCCTCATTTTAAAAAATGGGGACTGGATTTTTTATCAGCTGCCGAGCGGCTGAAAAAAATTGTGAACCGTACACCCCTTATGTACAATCACAATCTTTCCAGGAAATATGGGTGTAATGTTTTTTTAAAAAGAGAAGACCTCCAGGTCGTTCGTTCTTATAAGTTGCGTGGCGCCTACAATATGATGAGCAGTCTATCGCCAGAGCAGCTAAAGCGTGGCGTAGTTTGCGCCAGTGCCGGTAACCATGCCCAGGGTTTTGCGTACTCTTGTAAACAACTTGCTTGCAAAGGCGTAGTATTTATGCCGGTGATAACGCCGAACCAAAAAGTAAACCAGACAAAAATGTTTGGTGAAGATTTTATCGAAATAGTCTTAACAGGCGATACTTACGAAGATTGTTCTGCGGCAGCAAAAAAATATACAGCAGAAAAAGAAATGGTCTTTATCCCGCCTTTTGACGATCTTAAAATTATAGAAGGGCAGGGTACAGTAGGCGTTGAAATATTGGATGAACTTGCAAAAGTGGATTACTTATTTATGCCGGTGGGCGGTGGCGGATTGTGCTCGGGTGTAGGAGCTTATTTTAAATCACATTCTCCCAATACAAAAATAATAGGCGCTGAGCCTGAGGGTGCTCCTTCCATGTATCGTGCGCTTGAGGCCGGAAAGCCTGTAACCCTTGAGAACATTGAGCAATTTGTAGATGGCGCTTCTGTAAAGCGGGTAGGTGAAATCACTTTTTCCATTTGCAAAGAAGTGCTGGATGATATGCGCCTGATACCAGAAGGGAAAGTATGCACTACAATATTAAAGTTATATAATGAAGATGCAATAGTAGCGGAACCTGCCGGGGCATTGGCTATCGCGGCGCTTGACAACTATGCCGGAGAATTAAAAGATAAAAACGTGGTGTGTATTGTAAGCGGCGGTAATAATGATATTGACCGCATGCAAGAGATAAAAGAACGTTCACTACAGTATGAAGGATTGAAGCATTATTTTCTTATTCGTTTCGCTCAACGGCCTGGTGCATTAAAAGAATTTGTGAATCACGTGTTAGGCCCCACTGATGATATTGCCCGCTTTGAATATATTCAAAAACATAACAAAGAATCCGGCCCCGCTTTGGTTGGGATTGAGTTAAGGTCAAAAGAAGATTATGAACGGCTGATAAAAAATTTGAATCAGAATAATGTAAACTTTACTGAGCTAAAAAAAGACGACGATGCATTTGGCTATTTAGTATAGAATCCCGATTTTACGGCGCCATTATTTTGTTCCCTACTGGTTTCAATTACATAAAACGAATGACTGAACATATAAACCAGGCTTTTCCCGCGGCATATATAAACATTTGTGAAGCGACTAAAACATCGGATTTTACTATGGCTTCAGATGTGCTAACATGCTCTTTGCTGCGCACGCTTGCCTGTGCAAAACCTGCTGGTAAATTTCTTGAACTTGGAACAGGAACGGGCCTTTCAACATCCTGGATACTTGACGGGATGGATAATAATTCCACCTTGATTTCAATTGATAATGATCCTCTTTTTTTGGATATCGCCAAAGAATTCCTGCCACACGACGTGCGCTTAAATTTAATTTCTACCGATGCGGGCGAATGGATCAGTAAAAATAAACACCAAAGATTCGACTTTATATTTGCAGATACATGGCATGGAAAATATCTTCTTTTAGATGAAGTATTATCCATGATAAATGAAGGCGGCCTCTATATTATTGACGATATGTTGCCGCAGGCTAACTGGCCGGAAGGTCACGATGAAAAGGCGCTCAATTTAATTAGCGGGTTAGAAAGCAGGAAAGACTTAATGATTACAAAGCAACTTTGGGCTACAGGAATAATTATAGCGGCTAAAAGAAAAGCAGCTTGATAGAGCATAGATTCAATTAACCAG
>JBBPZF010000449.1:0-9262 GCA_038199105.1 Chitinophagales bacterium
AAAGTAAGATGGGTTTCTTTCCCATTTTCTTTTATTTTCAAATGAACAGTGGTGCTGCCAATTATATGCCCGGCATCGAGATACATAAACTGAACATTTTCGTCTATAGCATGCCATTGCCCATAATCAACCGTAACAAAATATTCAACAGCTTTCACTGCATCTTCCATTCCGTATAAAGGAAGCAGGTCTGGTTTGCCTTGTGCTGCAAGGGTTTTATTTTCGAACTTAATATCGTTTTCCTATATACCAGCGCTATCTGCCATAAGAATTGCAGAAAGATCTTTTGTGGCAGGTGTTGCAAATATTTTTCCCCGGAATCCTTCCTTTACAAGTTCTGGAATAAGCCCGCTGTGATCAGCATGTGCATGGGAAAGAATTAAATAATCAATCTCCGAAGAAACAAAACCAAAGTCGGTTCAGCTCATCAGTTTCTTTACCCATACCTTGGAACATTCTGCAATCAAGCAAATATTTTTTTCCGTTTTGTAAAGTGAGCAAATGCTTTGAACCTGTAACAGCGCGGGCTGCCCCATAAAATACAATCTTCATAGTTGAGTTACATCTGAGAGTAAGAATTGAAGTTAAGAAATTAAAGTGATCTGATCTTTATGATTCAGCCAACCTTAGTCTGCCTTATTTTGAAAGACCACGTAATAAAAAATTCTGCAATCGTATCTCCTGTTTTATTTTTTCCACTACTCTTTACCGTTATACTTTTGGGTTCACCGGTTTTATACGCATTTTCGACTACCTCTGACATTCTTTTTCCTTCTTCGCATGTGAAGAAAGTAATGCCAGTTGCTTTTTTAAAATAGGTTGACTCCATCTTCACGAGTAACATTGAAGCAGCAGGAGACCTTTTAAAAGTATTACTCATGGCCAGCGCACCTGTACTCAATTCTGCAGCCATTGCCAGGGAAGCAAAATAAGTTGATCTGAAAGGATTTTGAGTAAGCCATTTATAGGGAACTGACGTAATGCATTTATCTTCATCAATCTCTCTCAGTTTCACTCCTGAAAAAAACGCAGCTGGTAGTTTATAGCATAAAAACGTCCTGAATTTAAAAGGATGTTTTGCAAGCTTGAAAAAATTTTGTTGTGAAGCGTTCATTCTTTTTATTTGACGATCGGCCAGTGTCGCTTTCATTTTTATTTTTGTAAAATCTCAAATTCCCTGCTTACGCTTTCACCATTTTCATCTACAATAGTAAGCAAATGTTTACCGGGAGGCGGACTAAAAGCCATTTGATGAAAATTTATTGTTGTACCGATGTATTCATCATCAAGGTGCCAGAAAATTTTACTCCCCGCTTTGCTGTGTGTTGCAGTGAAAATTGTTTTACCACGGCTTCCGTCTATTTCCAGTGGCACATAAATTTTAGCATCCTGTTGAGGATATATTATCTCCATTTGCTTTCCAGCATCCTGCAAATCGCAACCAGGCTTAAATGGAGGCAACGGTTTATAATCATGGTTCACCTGTTTGTAATACCATTCAATTGTTGGCGTTAAAACGAACCAGCTTTTGTGGATCATGTCTGCGGGAGACTCACAGCTTTCATCAACACGATATGTTCCCGTAGCATCCAGGTGAATGATTTTATGATATGGACATAACGGTGACCGATAGCCGTTTTTCGAAACCATAATAGTATCCTGATCCGGGCAATCAACATTTGCTCTGTAACCACTTTGCCTGCATACGGGAATAAAAGAAAAATTACTTTGTGGTTTTAAAAACCACTTAGATGACGGAAGCTCCCTAAAAATATCGAACATAATCGGCGCCGAAGTTTGTACGCCTATAAGCCCTGCTCTTCCTTCGCCATCTGTATTACCCGTCCATACAGCAACTACATATCTTGGGGTAACACCTATTGCCCACGCATCCCTAAAACCAAAGCTGGTACCGGTTTTCCACGCAATGCGTTGCGATGAAGAAAACTGTTGCCACAAACCTTCTTCCCCTGGGCGCATTACTTCTTCCATTGCCTGGAACGTAAACCAGATTGATGTGGCATCTAAAGAATTGATTGCATCACCAGGGGTAGATTTTTTTACTTGTTGGTCATTCACAAAATAATTGGGTGAAAAGAAATCTTCTTTCATTGCAAGCCCCTTATTTTTCTTTTGATGATTGACTACTCTTGCCATTCCCGCGTAGATCCCTGCAAGGTCCCACATAGTTACTTCGCTTCCGCCTAATATTAATGAAAGTCCATAATTATCCGCGGGCTTGTTAAGTGTCGTCATTCCAAGTTGTTTCAGTAAATCATAAAAGCGCTGGTATTTGTATTGCTGCAAAAGTTTTACCGCTGGGATATTTAATGAACGTGCAAGCGCCATTGATGCAGGAACTGCTCCGTCATAGCCGAGGTCGAAATTTTGGGGAGCATAGCCGCCAATTTGTGTAGGAATATCCGGTATAAGAGAATTAGGTAAAATCATTCCCTCACTAAACATAGCAGAATATAAAATCGGTTTTAATGCGCTCCCAGGGCTGCGTGGCGCCTTAATTACATCCACACTGCTTTCAAGTTCAGGATTATTATGGCCATCAATATTTCCAACATAGGCCAATACATTTCCTGTTTCAACATCGAGCACCAACGCGCACGCATTATTAATTCCATTTCCTTTTAAAATGTTATGGTGTTCATTTAAAATATCAGTTACATTTTTTTGAAGATTGATATCGATGGTCGTCTTTATTCCTGGTGAAAGATTTTCATATATTCTTTTATCTTCCTTAAATCGTTGAAGTAAGTGTGGCGCCAGTTGCGGCAAAGGGACGGGATTCCCGGGAAGTGGCTCGAGCTTTGAAAGATAGCAAGTTGAATTATCTATCATTTTATTCGCCAGAAGTTTATCAAGTAATGCATTTCTTTTTTTCAAAAGAGTACTGCGATTTTTCCCCGGATGTACTAACGCCGGCGCATTGGGCAATACCGCCAGTGATGCCATTTCACCCCAGCTAAGTTTTTCCGGGCTACGCCCAAAATACCGCCAGGACGCTGCATCAAGCCCAACGACGTTGCTTCCAAACGGGGCTTCAGAAGCATACAAGGCCATGATTTGATTTTTAGAATAACTACATTCCAGTCTCACGGATTGAATACTTTCGATAATTTTTTCCCAGATATTCCTGTTGGTTTCGTGACGGCTTAAGCGTATAACCTGCATCGTTAGTGTGCTGCCTCCCTGCACCACTTCTTTGCTTTTAAAATTCTTTACTGCCGCTCTTATAAATGCCGGAATATCTATTCCGGGATGATTGTAAAATCTTTTGTCTTCAAAAGTTGTAATGCATTTTATAAATTTTACGGGTACATTCTCATCATAAGGAAAACGCCATTGTCCATCGGCTGCAATGGATGCATTTAAAAGATTACCATCTTTATCTTCAATTACAAAACTTGCAGGTGTGTCAAATAATTTAGACGGAAGAGAAAACCAAAACCACGTGAATAGCGATACAAATAGAATAAAGAAGATTTTTATTTTCAAAGGTATTTTTGACATGCTGATAAATGATGTGTGAAAGTTTGCCATTACTTTCAGCAAATAATCTAAGGAGATATTTTCGTTTCAAATTTTTCCTTTGCTGCTACCAATGCATGATGGAGTTTTTGTTGCAACAGTTTTTTGGAAGGCAAACTTGTATAGTATTGGGCTACTCTTATATTTCCTTTGTCAAGCTCAAGAAGTTCTATGTGTTCATCTGCTTTAT
Organism: Chitinophagales bacterium; assembly: GCA_038199105.1. Taxonomy (GTDB): domain Bacteria; phylum Bacteroidota; class Bacteroidia; order Chitinophagales; family Chitinophagaceae; genus Ginsengibacter. Next base: position 3,734 of record JBBPZF010000449.1, read on the forward strand.
CTGCGCATAAAATCAATCCTATTGGCGTATTTTCATTTTCCTTTTTTTCGTATTTAATTAGCCAATTGAGGTATAATTCCATTTGCGATTTATAGGCAGTTTTAAATTTCCCCAACTTCAGGTCTATCGCGACTAAACGCTGTAACTGCCGGTTATAAAAAAGCAGATCAATATAATAATCTTCACCATCTACCTGTATTCTTTTTTGTCTTGCAAGGAAAGCAAAGTCATTACCCAACTCAATTATAAATCGTTGCAGGTAGGCTATGATAGACGATTCAAGGTCTTTCTCACTAAAAGTATCCTGCAAGCCTAAAAAATCAAGAAGATAAGGGTCTCTGAAAAACAAGTCCGATGAAACTGTTTCTTTATTGCACAACGCAGTAAGCTCCTTTCGTATAAGTGTCTCCGGATTTTTAGAAAGAGCGGTACGCTCATAGAGCATGCTGTTTATTCTTTCCCGTAACTGGCGCACACTCCATCTTTCATTCCGGCATAACTGCGTATAGAATTCTCTTTGTAAGCTATCTTTTATGTAAATCAATTCTTTTAAATGAGACCAGCTTAATTCTCCCGACAGTGTAGAGATAATTTTTTCTTTAGGAAAAATCTCTACAGTGTAGAGACAATTCCAAAGTTGCTGTTTGCTCCATCCGCGGCCATATTCCCCAGTTAGTTTTTTAGAAAGGTTATCAATGATTTGGTCGCCATACCCCGCTCTTTTGTTTTTAAGGATTTCACTTTTTATCATCTTTCCAATATTCCAATATAAGAGGGTAAGCCGCTGATTCACGGCAACGGCAATTGCTATCTTACTTTCATCTACAAGCCGGCAAACCGCCACGAATAAAGGCTGTGTATTTAATTTTATATTGGTACTTTTTACCATAAGCGTTTTTGATGTTTCATCTCATATTTTGAAGAAGGTAAGATGCAACAGCTATCATCAAACAAATTTTATAAATCACCCTTTTAATTTTTTCATCTCAGCTTCTGATTTCAATCTTTTTGCATTCAATGTGCTCACAATTTTTTTCCCAGATTTTGCTTCAATTTCTTTTCTTGTATTGCCTGCAATAGTTCCGCCTTGTTCAGCAATTCTTTTATTGTCATTAAAGGTTTTCGGATCTTTTTCTTTGCTGATTTCAGTGGTGGTCGCCTCCGCCAGCATGTTAAGCACCAATTCAAGATTAGTCATATTATCTCTGAGGTTTTCCTTTTTCAGGTTTTTATGTTGCTTATATTGTTTCACTGTTTTGCCGCTCCATCCCTGTGTAATAATATCAGTGAGCGTTGCAAATTCCTGTCCCTTTTTTACACCATGGCTCTCCCATTCATCCGTAAGATCTTTCCTTACTTCAATACTTTTCAACCGTTGGTTAATCCATTCTTTACTATAGCCGAGTTTCAAATAATTTTCCATTGCCCTGTCAATACTTTTTTCCGGGTCTTGTTTTTCTTCGATTCTTTCATAACCGGTTTTTGCAAGCCATTGTTTAAAGGGTTCTGCTTTGGGTGAGGGGATGGATTGAATAAGACGAAGTAAAGTTTCAGTATTTGCTACATCCGTTTCGCGTAATTTACCATCAGGAGCTTCCATTTTCAACCGTACGATTTTTTCGTACGCTTCACTTCCTTCCGACTGTAATTTCTTTTTTAAATCACTCCAATATCTTTTTGGAATACTACTGTCAGTAAGTACCTCGATGACATCTATTACAGAGAAATACCATTGCTCTTGTTCTGCATCCCAATGTGTCCTTACCTTTTTACTTTCAAATAGTTTTATGTTGTTCATGATGTTTGGGAGTTGATATTTTAAAAGGTAAGGTTTTGAGCAAGGTTGATTAATCTTCCAATACCGGCAAAATGATCGGAAATCGTTACAGCGGCATTCTCAATCTGGTTTTTAATTCTCTCCAATATTTTCGTGTAAGTTCAGTTCTTGCTAAATTTTTCATAACGCAAGTTTTTATCTTATCGGAGAATAAGCATTTATGTAAATGTCACGAAACTCTAACGGAATGTCAGTTATATAAGTTTGATTTATTGCATTCAAAATTTTCTCCGGGGGAACTTGAAGGCTCACGATGTTGTCGTGTGAGATGTTGATATAATTTGGAACAAGTCTTTCAAGACTTTGAACCAATGATTTTAAATTATCAATTGAATGTTTTTTTAGTTCGGGATTACTCATACGTAGTGCATATAAACTTGAAGGTTCTGTATCAGTCTTCATAAGCTTGAATGCTTCTTCAAGTAATTCCTTAATGGGCCCTCTAGGTATTTCTGTTGTTCTGATGTCATTAATCCATTTTGAAGTTTCAATCACCGAATGGCAGTTTTCAAAAAAATAACGAAGTTGTTTTAGTCCAATTTGTTTGGGACTTGATACCAATACAAGAACCATTAAATCCTTAGCTCTTATAAGATTTATTTTATGCTTAAGAGCTTCTACATTAATTGCTGAAGTTGGGTTATCCGCCCCCTCAAAGTCAATAGCTACAACACAAGCAAAATTTGAATTAAAAGAATCTCTATGTCTATCAACACCGGAAATATGAGCGGTTGTAGCTTTGATTTTATCCTTTGCTGTGCTTTTCGTATCAAATGTTATTGAATAATTCTCTGCTGAATTTAAAGGACCACAATAAGCAACCGCCTTACCGTCAGGATTTCCTGGTCCACCAATATGTGTGGTTTCGTAACCTAAAGAGTTGAAAGCATGAGTTACACTTTTTTCTAATCCTGATGAATCACCTAAAGATGCCTGTAAAAGTTGAGCTACAAATGGTGCGTTGGGTTTATCACTGAAAGTAAGTTCCCTTAGAATTGCATCTCTCTTAAACATAATTTCTCTTACTTCGTCTTGTTGAATTCCACTATCAAGTAAAAAGCACTCCGTTAGTATTTCTGTTAGCGCAAACAATTGAAAAGGTAGAGGCGATTTCACCTCTTCTAAAAAGTTAGCAAAAAAAGGATGCATCAAATTTATTTTTGCAAAACCTGTTGCAATTTCAAGTTTTGCAATTGGATCTTCAGGATTGAGAGCCACCCATTCAACTTTCTGTATTATACCTTTATCGGAGGTTAGCCCTGCTTCAAGTTTTGTTATTAAATCTGTTTTCTCTTGTGTAGATAAGTTATTAGGAATTTCAGTTAAAACTAACTCTCCTATTTCACCATCAAGGAATTTCTTCGCGGCTACTATTAAAGGCCTTCTTGATAAACTTGCGGAAGCATAAGCAATTTTGTATGAGGCTCTATTCTTTTTTTCTTCATCTTCAATTGTAGTAAAATACCATTCTTTTACCTGAGTGAATTTTCTTAAAATATATTTTCGCAAGTCTTCAAGTGCTGCAGATGATTTTATCGATTCTCTTGTTGAGGTAATGTAATCATCTAACTCATCAGCGTTCACTGTTATTCTAACACGGTTAAATACACCATGAGAAAGTGCTTCCATTCCCATTAGTGCGTCGTCAATATTTACAAGCCTTCCCCTAACTTTGAGGAAAATTCCATTGCTTCTTCCTAATTCGGCTGATTTTCCGGTTAAAAGAGAATCTTTATATAAATCTATTTGTCCTGTTACATTATTTAAATTAGGTAAGTGAACACATGGTTTTTCTTTATATGTGCCAACATCGTATTTAAACTTAGTCGCCACTTCATCATTTTGGCCGAACATCCACGTCTTCCAAGGCTCGATACTTTCTTTACTTGATTGAATTGCTGCGCCATTAAAACTTAAATTAAAATCCGGATTTAGAGGCAACGCTGTGCTAAGAATCCATTTTAATCTTCCATCTTTAATGTCTGTTGATTTAGGCTTTAGTTCTGAAAGGATTGCAAAAGTCCATGTTTTTTCGGAGTTGTTCCCCCAAAGTTTAAATGTGAGTAAATCTTGTTCACCCCTTTTTATTAATGGAGATAAAATACTTTTTACTTCTTCCAATGTTAATTCCTTTTCATCTAGCGTAATAGTTTCACTTGAATCTTTATTAATGTTTAAATAATTCATCGTTGTTGCATAGTACCTACTATTATCGGCTTTACAAATCAAAGTCAACTTGTTTGTTAAAACATATGTTGCGAGCTTTCCGATACCAAATTTTCCAATCGGTAATCGTTCTGGACTTTCAATGTCTCTTTTATTTGATTCGCCTATTTTCCAGAATTGTTTTAATCCCTCTTGGTTCATTGATGAACCGTTATCTGCTACCCAAAGAACGGCGTCAGATAGGCTCTTATCCAGTGGAATATAAACCGATACCTGTGAAGCCCCTGCATCATAAGAGTTACTGACTAATTCTTCAAACGCCTTATTTGGACTGGAATATAATCCAGCAGAAAAAAGTTCTATTATTTTATAGCTTATCGTTACGGGAATGCAGTCTATTATCGTTCCAACATTATCTAAATTCATACCTATTTTTTCTTTGCGATTAAAATATATTCTTCAGGGTAAACCAGTTTGCTATTTTTGCTTTCGAGTTTCGAAAATCTGCCTGTTTGTTTATCTCTGATAGTTGGAATTAATTTAAAGGGAATACTTCTTTTAATAATTTCAATTATTTCAAAGTCCAGTATGTTCAACAGTTCCGCAAATACTTCTGCTGATTTTATTTTGACTCCTAAAAACGTTGTGTTACCTAATACTAAACAAGCATGTCCTCCCACCTTTAAAACACGATGCATTTCTGTTGCTACAGACTGCATGTCTTTAAAATAATTGGCGACTTCTTTTGCTTTGCGTTTATCTTTTTTCAAAAGTTCATTTACAATTTGTTGCCCAAGTTGTGAATCAACTGATGTTTTCTGGTTTAATGAATAAAAAGTTCCAATAAAGTTTTTTCTAAATCCTGGGAGGTCTGTGATGTAATCATACCAATACGCTGTAAGTTGGTGTATATCTGCATATTCATACGATGTTACATAAGGTGGTGACGTAATAATTGCACCAACCGAATTAGATTGTAAAGAAGTTTTTCGAGCATCTTCCAGACGAATTTCACAAGAGGTATTTAAAAAATCATTTTTATAAAGCTCCTTATAAAATACATCGTTCCTTTTTATCATTTGCTTTGCTTGAGCTTTAAAAGCAATGAATGGATCTGTGGGATTTTTGTTTGGATCAATTTGTGGCTTAGTACTTGACTGTAACCACATTGAGCAATTCTTCAAAATGTGTGATAATGAAACAAGGAAAAAATCCTTTGTAGCTTTATCCCGTATTATTAAAATTTTCTCATAAAGAAAAGCAATTTTGTATTTATTTTTTGAAGAGAACCAGTAATCTATTCTCCCATGTAAATTAATTTCAGAGTAGTCCTTCGAGTCAAAGTCTTCAAATTTTTCAATGATACTTTGAAATTTTTTCTCAAGTTTCTTTGGATCAATGGGATTTATTTTTGCGTTTGTAATTAACTCCGCAACGGGATTGATATCAACTCCAACGGATTGTCTACCGTGAACTTTTGCTTCAACTAATGTCGTTCCGCAACCTGCAAAAAAATCGGCTACAAT
>JBBPZF010000450.1:0-5514 GCA_038199105.1 Chitinophagales bacterium
ATTCAAAGATAAATTCCGTACCTTTTTTCGTTAAGTGAAAAGGTAAATATTCTAATACCAAACTATAGTGACTGGTAAATTTTTATTTTGTTATAAAGCGTTTTCCGATCTATTTTCAGAATTTCTGCGGCCCTTGTTTTATTAAAATTTACTTCTTTAAGTACATTCATAATGGCATCATACTCAGCTTTCGCAGCTGCATCTTTAAGGTCCACATCTTTCATGAAACTGCCATCGGTTTTAGCTGTAGAAGCGGGTGTAGTATTTTGAAAATTATTGTTATGCGCATGTAGATCAGCATTGGTAATTTCCCATGGCAATACTTTCGAATTTATCTTCCCTGAAGGAGTAAGAAGAACAGCTCTTCTAACCACATTTCTAAACTCCCGTAAATTTCCGGGCCAATTATAATTAATGAACATATCCATTACATCATCTTCATATCCCTCTATAGTTTTACCAAGCTCAAGATTAGTTTTGTCAAGGAAAAAATCTGCAAACAAAGGGATATCATCTTTTCTTTCACGCAATGGTGGAAGATTGATAGAAAACTCATTGAAGCGATGATAAAGATCTTCGCGAAATTTTCCTCGTTTGTAAGCTTCCTGCAGGTTTTCATTTGAGGCGACGATTATTCTTACATCCACATCCATTTCTTTTGTACCGCCCACTCTTTTAAATTTTCTTTCCTGTATTACGCGTAGCAGTGCAGCTTGCACTTCGGGAGAAAGGTTCGCAACCTCATCAAGGAATAGTGTGCCACCATTGGCTAATTCAAAATGCCCTTCCTTATCTGTAATTGCGCCGGTGAAGGCTCCTTTTACATGGCCAAATAATTCACTTCCTGAAAGCTCTTTCGAAAGCGTACCACAGTCCATGGCCACAAACGGGCGGCCCCGCCGGTTGCTCGTTTCATGTATGGTTTTGGCGATAACTTCTTTTCCGGTTCCGCTTTCTCCATATAGAATAATGCTGTAGTTGGTGCCGGCGACTATTTCAATCTGCTTATATACGCGGGCTGTCTCTCCGTCCTGGCCTACAAGAAATTCTTTATTGGCAGATATAGTATAAGACCGTTTGTTTTTCTGCGTTGGCGCCGACACAGAAGGAGTGATAGATTCAGTGGAAGGGGCTGCCATAGCCTTTTCTATCACGTTAATAACCTCATCCGGAATAAGTGGTTTGGTTATGTAATCAAAAGCACCGAGCTTAATAACATCTACAGCAGTTTTTATATCAGAATACCCCGTGATGATAATAACTATGGTTTGTGGGTTGGCTTCCTTTATTTTCAGCAATACGTCTTTACCATCTTTGTCGCCAAGCCTGAAATCACAAAGTACTATATCAAAATGTTGCTCGGTAAATTTGGCAAACCCCTTAGCGCCATTGTGCGCCACTTCTGTTTCAAATCCTTTCTTATTAAGAAACCTGCTAAGTAGTGAGCACATATCCAGGTCATCGTCAATGATTAGTATTTTTTTCTTCATAATGTGTTAAGGCTGTTAAGGTATGCAAAGTTAATTTAATTCTTTATTCTTAAGTTCTGGTTTGGTAACATGTTTCTCTTCAATTTTTATCCATTCAGCAAACTCGTTCGGTTGAATATTGCCCCCATAAAGCTTAGAATGAACCTTTGTAAATTCGGCTCCGAGATACAAAATAATGGAACTGTAATATACCCATACCATAATGATAATGATGGATGCAGCTGCCCCGTATAAGGTCGTAAGGTTGCTTTTGCCCAAATAAAATCCAATAGCGAGCTTCCCTAGTGTGAAAAATATCGCGGTTATTAAGCCGCCAAACAGCACGTCTTTCCATTTTATCTTAGCATCCGGCAGTACTTTAAACATAAGGGAAAACAAAAATGCTGCAATTGTAAATGATAACAATGCCTCTGTAATCCCTATAAAATATACACTAAAATGATGAATATATCTTCCTAAAAACTTTCCAAAAGCTGATACAAGCGCATTCAAAATAAGCGACACTATCATTATAAACCCAATACATAAGATAATGGAAAACGAAAGAAGCCTGGTTATTATCAGCTTCCACCAGGTTTTTTTTGTTTTTATGCGCAATCCCCAGATCTTATTAAGGGAATCCTGTATCTCACCAAAGATAGTGGTGGCGCCTATCAACAGGATTATAATACTTACGGTACTTGCAAAAAGACTATTCCCAACGAGATGGATATTTTTAATAATGTCTTGTATTTGAACAGCCGCGACACTTCCAACTAAACCTTGTAATTGTTCGTAAACCTGTCCCTGCACCGCATCTTTCCCATAAAAGATTCCTGCAAGTGTGGAGATAATTACCAATAATGGTGCAATCGAAAACACTGTGTAATAGGCAAGGGATGCACTATATTTTAATATATTATCTGAAGAAAATTCTTTGAATACCGTTTTTAGGTACGAGAAAACGGAGGTATATTTCTTCTTCATTCTCTCTTTTTTTAAAGATTGTAAGTTATTATTAAATGCTTAAAATGTTACAAACATAAGAACAGTATGTTTTTAGACAATTAAAAAATTGTTATGCCGGCTTCGGCAGCAAGAATATAAAATTGTGTATTGTTTGCACGCCCATTTGTCTCACCATATTTATTAATTTTTTCTCTGAACTTAAACAATCATGGTCGGATAATTGAAGTATAAGATTATTACCTCTTATCATCATGTCTTTGGAAAGCCGGGGGCGTGATAAATGAATTTGTGATGAAAAATGAAAATACACCTCCAAAAGTAATGATCGTTGAAGACGAGAAGGATTTGTGTTTGATGTTGAGTTATATTTTAAAGAAGCAGAATTTTTTTCCATCCTGCGTCAATTCCTTAAAGGAAGCAATTCATCAAATTAAAAAATTTAAGCCCGAAATACTTTTTCTTGACAATCATTTGCCCGATGGATCGGGCTTTGATTTTATCGGGCAATTAAAAAAAATATGCCCGCTCACCAAGATAATAATGATGACGGCGCATGATTCACCAAAGGAAGTACATAAGGCTTTTATGAAAGGTGCCGACTATTTTATTAGTAAGCCTTTTAATACTGCGACTATACAAAATATGCTTCATAACATAACTTTTCCTATAGCCGGATAAGCTCATTTCGTGGAGCAAATTCCACGGAAAATTGACTTTGCCCTCAAGTCCTGAAAATATATTTTTACGCGTGAATAAAAGCTCTTAGAATAAATTCTATTTTGGCAAAGTTTTGAGTATTATTGTAGATGTATCAATTTTATTTTTAACTCAAAAAACTAAACAACATGGGAAATCTTTTGTATGTAATCGCGGTAATTCTTGTAATTATCTGGGCTATCAGTTTTCTTGGCGGTTTTTATACCGGGGGACTAATTCACATCCTCCTGGTTATTGCCATAATAGCCATATTATTAAAGGTGATCAACAGGGCATAAGTGATTAAATTAAAAAACAATTTTTCATGAACATTGGAAATAAATGCAGCAAAGGACACCCAATCATTTGAAAGCTTAATAAGAGTATGGCTGAGATTAGGAAGATCCAAGGCTGATAAACTTATAATATTCTATTTCCATTTTTAAAAACATAAGACCCTCTTGCTATCTTGCATCAGGGTTTTTTTGTGCCCATAATTATGTTAGTAAATAATCAATCTCCCTTGTATGTGAAGTTGGGATTCCAGTTCCTGGTAATTTTTTTTATTTGTTTATTTATCAATGTTGCACAAAACATTTTAATTCCATTTGCCTTCGCAATTTTGTTAGCGGTGTTACTTCTTCCGGTAGTACAATACCTGGAAAGTAGAAACTTTTCAAGGGTCTTGTCTATCGCTCTTGCCATTTTACTTGCGCTGGGTGTAATTACCGGCATTATTTATTTTCTTAGCAGCCAGATCGCCAGTTTTATAAAAGATGTGCCATCAATAAAAGAGCATATTAATAAGCACTTTATTTCAATGCAAAATTGGGTAAAGGACAAGTTCAATATTTCTTTTAACGAGCAGAACACATACCTGAATGAACAGGCAGAAAAACTGAAAGAGTCAGGAACAGGTTATATAAAGCATACTTTTCTGTCAATTACCGAAGCGATAATGCTGCTTATATTAATGCCGATTTATACATTTCTTTTATTGTATTACCGGAACCTGATAAAGAGATTTTTATTTGCTGTGTTTAAGCCTGAATATGGTAATGGGGTGAAAAATGTGCTTGCTGAGACGCAGATTATGGTGAGAAGCTATATGCTCGGCCTCCTGATTGAGATGGGGATCGTAGCCGCGGCAAATTCAATTGGCTTGCTTATATTGGGCGTTCAATATGCCATTTTCTTTGGAGTACTTGCCGCGGTTCTTAACCTTATACCATACGTAGGAATGTTCTCCGCGACTTTGTTCACTGTATTGGTAACCTTAACTACCAGCAGCCACACCAGCGATGTAGTATGGATAGTAGTTATATTTTACAGCATTCACATTATTGATGTAAATTTTTTAATGCCTCGTATCGTCGCCTCGCGTTTGCGTATCAATGCACTTATATCAATATTAGGTGTTGTAATTGGGGGCGCCTTAACGGGGATATCAGGGCTTTTCCTTTCTGTGCCTGCTATAGCATTTTTAAAAATCATGTGTGATGAAGTGGAGAGTTTAAAGCCGTGGGGAATTTTATTAGGAGATGATGTTAGTTACACAAAAAAATCAGGATTGTATAGGGGAATAAAAAAACTTTCCACAAGAGGTGACAAAAAGGCTGTGAAGAAAAACGAGAAGTAAATTCAATGGGTTCATCATCGGTTTGCACTATTAATTTCTAGAAGCAAACTCGAAAGTGAGAGTAAAAGTAGTGCCTTCCCCAGGCACACTTTCGGCCGCGATCTTTGCATTATGGCTGAGTATTATGTTTTGTGTATTTGTAAGGCCAAGCCCATGGCCGTTTTCTTTCGTAGTAAAATAAGGCTCAAATAATTTATCAACATTAGCTTTGCTCATTCCAACGCCGGTATCGCGGATTTTTGCAACACATCGATTATTTAAACTTTCTGTCGAGAGTATTAGCGTGCCATGCTCTTCCATGGCTTCAATTGCATTTACAATAATATTTAAGAAAGCGATGTATATTTTTTCATTGTTTACGAGTATAGGACAAATTTCCGGGTCATATTTTTTAACCACATTTATTTTTTTCAACTCAATTCTGTCACCGGCAAATTCAAGGCTCTTATCTAATACCTCGTTTATTGATGCTTTTGTAAACTGAAGCTCGGATGTTCTTGTGGAATTTAATAAATTACTTATCAATTGATTTATGCGATCTGTATTTCGCATGATCATTTCAAAAAGCATACTTGTTTCTTCACTCTGCGAAACCTCGGAACGCAAGTGTTCTACGGCGAGATTTATATTTGTCAGCGGGTTGCGTATTTCATGAGCGATGGTCCTGGATATTCTTCCCGTAACGGCAAATTTTTCGATATTTCGTAGTTCAATCAGTTCGATATTAAGGTTCGTAAGCTC
>JBBPZF010000451.1:0-2155 GCA_038199105.1 Chitinophagales bacterium
AATCTTTTTATGTGTGGTTCTATGCCGTGAATAGAAACTGCGAAGGCGCCGAGGAAGTCAGCCCCCTGTCCCCCGAAGGGGGAACTTAGGTCAAGTGTTTCTGGTAAAGTTTGGTGCTCTTTTAACTTTGAAGAATTTTGGTTTTCCTTTATTGATGGTTGAGCATCCAATGCAGAAAATATTGTCTTCAATATCTCATCTTCACTATTTAATATTTCTTCATTCGTAAATCTTATAACGTTAAATCCAGTTTCTCCTAACCATTTTGTCCTTTCTTCGTCACTAATTTTGTTTTCAGGAAGCGCGTGAATCAATCCATCAATTTCTATTACTAATCTTTTTTCAAGGCAAACAAAATCAGTTATATAACTTCCAATTATATGTTGTCTTCTGAATTTATAGCCTTCTAATTGTTTTGTTTTAAGTAGCTCCCAAAGTTTTTCTTCGGCTTTCGTTGGGTTATCCCGGTGGCTCTTTGCATATTCTTTTAATAAACCATAGGTAGATGGGTCAGCCCATTCGTAACCAAAAGGAGGAGCCCCCTGTCCCCCGAAGGGGGAACTTAGGTCATTTATTTCTGATATTTTCTGATGCTCTTTTTGAGTCAAAAAATCTCTTTTTCCTGTTAGCAGAGTGTCTGCTACCCCTTCCCTTCGGGAAGGGGCTTCAGTGGAAATCTCTAACAGCGGAGAGGTATGTGGGGATGGGCTTCCTGGCTTCACAAAATCCGCCAAAGAAATATTAGGTTGGCCTTCCGCCTTTTTCATCTGCTGTCGTAAAAATTCAAGTCTTTTTAATTCATTTCCATTTTCGTACAAGGTGATGGTATCGGCTGCCGTAGCAGTTGCTTCCCAAAAACCTATTACGCCATTAGCTGTGAGCCATTTTTCATCTATGATTTGCTTTAAAAGTTGTTGGGCATCGTTATAAAGTTTTGTAGCTTCTTTGCCTATTTTTTCATCACTTAATATTTGTGGAAATTTGCCGTGGAGTTCCCAAGCGATAAAAAACGGCTGCCAATCAATATAGTTGCTTATTTCATCAAGGCTATAATTTTTGAAAACTTTAGTTCCTGTAAACGCAGGTTTCAAGGGCTGAAAATCTTTCCAATCAATCTCAAATTTATTTTTCTCCGCATCTTTAAATGAAAGCAAAGTTTTCGCTGATCTCTTATTGCCAAAATCCTGCTTAAGTTTCTCATACTCGCCTTTTATCCCGCTTAAAAAAACAGGTTTTGTCTCTTCATTGAGTAAACTACCGGCCACGGTTACACTACGCGATGCATCCAGCACATGCACTACACCATTATCATACTCAGGCGCAATGCGAACTGCAGTATGCATGCGGGATGTAGTGGCGCCCCCTATCATTAGCGGTATAGAAATGTTTCTTCTCTTCATCTCTCTGGCAACATGTACCATTTCGTCCAGTGACGGAGTTATCAATCCGCTTAAGCCTATTATTGATACATTATTATCCAAGGCAGTCTGTAATATTTTATCTGCAGGAACCATCACACCCATATCAATAACTTCGTAGCCATTGCAACCCAGCACCACACCTACAATATTTTTTCCTATGTCATGCACATCGCCCTTCACGGTTGCCATTAATATTTTTGGCGGGCCACCGCCTTCTTCATTTATAATTCCATTTTCAATATTGAAAAGTCTTTTCTCTTCTTTCTCAGCTTCTATGAAAGGAAAAAGCCATGCAACGCTTTTTTTCATTACCCTGGCGCTTTTAACTACCTGCGGTAAAAACATTTTGCCGCTGCCGAAAAGGTCACCGACTATATTCATTCCATCCATAAGCGGGCCTTCGATCACTTCGAGTGGCTTTGGATATTTCAACCGTGCTTCTTCAGTATCTTCATCAATATAATCTGTAATACCATTTACTAACGCATGGCTTAAACGCTTTTCTACTTCTTCTTTTCTCCACGCCTCATCTTTTACAATTGTTTTGCCTTTTGTCTTCACTGTTTCTGCAAATGCAAGAAGTTTGTCTGTAGCTTCAGGGTTTCGATTTAAAATCACATCTTCACACAATTGTTTTAATGCCGGTTCTATTTCTTCGTAAACCTGTAATTGGCCTGCATTCACTATGCCCATATCCATACCTGCCTGTATAGCATGGTACAAAAAAACAGCAT
>JBBPZF010000452.1:0-2417 GCA_038199105.1 Chitinophagales bacterium
CTTTTGCAGATAGCATACCTTGTATAATTAAGTTGACTTTAGCAACCGGTATAAATTTAAATTATGACGAAACATTGGAAGGCATATCTAATGGAAGCTGCGGGCTTAGGAGGTTTCGTTATCGGAGCAGGGCTCCTTACTATATTTCTTGAACATCCTGATCTTCCTGTAATGCATAGCTCATTAAAAGATTATCCCTTACTAAGAAGAGCGCCGATGGGAATAATTATGGGAGCATATATATGGGGTATCACACTTTTATTTGGTAAAAAATCTGGTGCACATATTAACCCTGCAGCTACACTTACTTTTTTAAGGATTGGTAAAATAAACTTTAGGCATGCTGTGTTTTATATCATATCACAGTTTGCAGGAGCTGTTATTGCAGCCCATCTTTTAAAATATTTTATAGGATATTTATTTAGTCATCCTCTGATAGATTATGGAGTGGCCAAACCCATGCCGCCGCACGGAAACATGGCAGCGTTTATAGCGGAGTTTATAATTTCTTTTATTTTGATGCTCGTCGTATTAATAGCCGCCAGTTCTAAAAAATTTGAAAAATATATTGCGGCTTTATCGGGTGCATTAATAGCCTTATACTTAATCATAGAAATGCCCTTTTCCGGTATGAGCCTAAATCCTGCACGCTCTTTTGCAGCCGCACTTGCTGCCAATGAATGGGATCATTTATGGATCTATTTTATTGCGCCGCCGGCTGCTATGCTGATTGCTGCTGAAATATTTGTGCAATGGAAAAATAAAAAGTTGATCAAAGCAGACGAAGACTACAAAGAAATACCAACCTATCCTGTTGAAGAAAAAACAATATGAGATGGCTATAACTTAGGTAAAACTTTTTCTCCAAACACCTTAATAAACTCTTCCTGGTTGTGGCTTACATTATGAAGAATAATTTTTTCAAAACCAAGATCTGCATACTCTTTTAAGCTATCGATGTGTTGCTGAATATTTGAAGAAACCAATAACTTTTTTTTAATATCGGCTATTGTTACAAACTCTCCAAGGGCATCAAAATGTTCTACCTTCCACAAATCTCCTTTAACTTTTCCGGGGAAAATATTTGTGCGCCATTGATGATAAACACCCGCTGAAAGCTTTTCTTCATCTTCACCATAACCAAGCTGCACCTGCAAATAAACGGGTTTTCCATTGCCGCCGCCTTCTCTAAATGCAGCAATTAACTCCTTTAATTCGCGGATAGGTTTATGCCCTGTTAGTAATCCTTCCGCCCAGCCTCCCATCCATTCTGCGGTTTCCTTTGTTAGCGCTGCACCTAACAATAACGGCTGATGTTTTGGTAAAGTGTACAATTTTGCATCTTCAATATTTACATGTCCATAATGAGAAACCGTTTCGCCCTTAAGTAATCTTTTAATAATATGAAAGCACTCCAGCAAACGTTCATTACGGATAGACTTTGAAGGCCATTTCTCTCCTGTGATTTTTTCATTGAGCGCTTCGCCGGTTCCTAAAGCCATCCAAAAACGATTGGGAAACATTTCAGAAAGTGTTGCTGCTGCCTGTGCAATAATTGCGGGATGGTGTCGCGGTCCCGGTGCTGTAACAACACCGCAGGGTATTGTGAGTGCCTGCAAAGCTGCTCCCAGCCAGGAATACACATAACCGCTTTGTCCCTGCCTTTCACTCCACGGATGAAAATGATCTGATGAATTTATAAATTTAAAACCTGCTTCTTCAGCAAGCTTAGATAGCTCAATTAATTTGCCCGGTGCAAATTGTTCATGTGATGCCTGGTATCCAAAAGCCGTCATTAGTTATTAATTTCTTTCACAATGTAAGTTTCCTGCCTTCATAAATAATGCCGATGATGATTTAGAATATAAACGTAATACTCTTGTGATATCTTCTTTTAATAATGTCTATAATTTTAATGATACGATGATAGAACAGGTGAAGATCTTATGAAACAATAAAGAGATATTAATTAATCGCTTTTGGATAATGTATATTTATTCGGCAATCAATAATTAAAAAAATCATTTATCAATGAAACTATATCCAAAGTCAAAAGATTTCAAGGGCCAAAAATTACCTTACCCTGCGAGGCAATCTGAAATGGATCCACTGCCTGAAACCAGCCTATCAAACTACAAGCCTGCAGGAAAACTGATTGGTAAAGTAGCCATAATTACCGGCGGTGATTCAGGCATTGGAAGGGCTGTGGCTATTGGCTTTGCAAAGGAAGGCGCAAATGTTGCCATTGTTTACAATGAAAATGATGATGATGCTAATGAGACTAAAAAACTATGTGAAGACAACGGCACTAAATGCCTTGTTATAAAATCTGATGTCCGCAATTCAGATGAATGTAAAGCGGCAATAAGAAAAACAATTGATGAATTTAAAACGCTAAACATTCTTGTAAATAATGC